>JAYVOX010000786.1:0-11843 GCA_043757695.1 Schlesneria sp. | reverse complement strand
CGATCCTCCGGCACCGTAGGTACACGACACGAAGGCGGGCCGAAACGGAGCCAACTCGCGCAGCGTCTGACGCAGCGAATCGTCTCCCTCCGGCGTCTTCGGCGGGAAAATTTCGATCGATAGACCGAATTGGCCTGTGGAGTAGATCTCTGGAATGCGCACCGTCATGGCGAACGATCCTTATGCGGTCTTGGCCGCGTGTGCCTGCTCCCTGGTCGATGACGACGAAAGTCGCAAGTGCCATGGGAGCCGGGCCGGGTCATCCATTGCACCGGATGCGGAAAGATAACTGTCTATGACAAGCCTGTCACGGGGAGTCGCGTTTCGGAGGTTGCGACGTTCATCCAAATCCCTTACGGTACGGCCCGTCGCGATGAGCCGCTGCTGGCCGTTTCGCCGCAAGGTCTACAATTCCCGCGACAGGTTCTCCGCCGGTGCGGATCGAACACAAACAGGATTCCCACAGTAAGGACATGCTCGATGGCCACGGCCACTCTGCCCAAGGCTCCCGCTTCCACAACCGCCAACAAGCCTCAATACAAGGTCAGGGACATGTCCCTGGCCGACTGGGGCCGCAAAGAAATGGACATCGCGGAAAACGAAATGCCCGGCCTGATGGCTTTGCGAGACAAGTACGCAGCCACCCGACCGCTGAAGGGGGCCCGCATCGCCGGCTGCCTGCACATGACGATTCAGACGGCGGTCCTGATCGAGACGCTGACGGCTCTCGGCGCGGATGTCACCTGGAGCAGTTGCAACATCTTCTCGACGCAGGATCACGCCGCCGCCGCCATCGCCGCGACAGGCGTGCCGGTTTATGCGTGGAAGGGCATGTCGAACGAAGAGTTCGACTGGTGCATCGAACAGACGATCTACTTCCCGGACGGCCAGCCGCTGAACATGATCCTCGACGATGGCGGCGACCTCACGTCGATGGTTCACTCGAAGTTCCCGGAACTCCTCGCGGGGATCAAGGGGATCAGCGAAGAGACCACGACCGGCGTGCATCGCCTCGTGCAGATGCACGAGCGTGGCGAGTTGAAGATCCCGTCGATCAACGTCAACGACTCGGTGACGAAGAGCAAGTTCGACAACCTGTACGGCTGCCGCGAATCGCTGGCCGATGGGATCAAGCGAGCGACCGACGTAATGCTGGCTGGCAAGGTCTGTGTCGTCGCGGGTTACGGTGATGTGGGCAAGGGCTGCGCGATCTCGCTCCAGCGCTACGGGGCGCGCGTGATCGTGACCGAGATCGACCCGATCTGTGCCTTGCAGGCCGCGATGGAAGGCTTTGAAGTCACCACGATGGAAGAGGCCGCTTCGCAGGGAAACATCTTCGTGACGACGACCGGCTGTTGCGACATCATTCGTGGCGAGCACATCGCCCAGATGAAGAACGACGCCATCATCTGCAACATCGGTCACTTCGATGTCGAGATCGATGTCGCGTGGCTGGAGGCTCAGGCGACTAGCGGCAAGGCCAAAAAGGTGAACATCAAGCCCGCCGAAGTCGGCGCGGTGGACCGCTACACGTTCGCCGACACCGGCCGCAGCGTGATGCTGCTGGCGCAGGGTCGTCTGGTGAACCTCGGCTGCGCGACAGGACATCCGTCGTTCGTGATGTCGAACAGTTTCACCAACCAGACGCTGGCGCAGCTCGCTCTGTGGATGGAGCCGGAAAAGTATCCCCTCGGTGTGCATCGGCTGCCAAAGGAATTGGACGAAGAAGTGGCCCGCCTGCACCTCGGCACGATCGGAGTCAAGCTGTCGAAGCTGACCGCCAAGCAGGCCGAATACCTTCACTTGCCAGTGGCCGGTCCGTTCAAGCCGGATCATTACCGGTACTAGGCGGAAGGGAGCAGTAGTCAGGAAGGCAGACGCCTGATTGACGAGCTGCGGCGAAACTCCGAAGTCGCCGGATGTTTTGATTTCAGCGGTGTTTTGAGGCCAACGCAGCAGCCCGGCTTGGGAACAGGCCGGGCTGCTCGTTTTGAACGTTCTTGAAGTTTGATCGCCAGCATTCAGTCGGCGGCGAAGTATTGCTTCAGCTCGTTGACCAAGGCGTGGGCGCGATCTTGAAAAGCCTGCGAGTCGCGGCCTCGGCTTTGTGGTCGAACGTTGACCGAGATGTGCAGACGTTGCGAGTTACTTTTGGCTCTTCGATCGGCGAGGCCCGCCATGATGAGTTCGATCTCCACCGGTGTTGGCTCGGGTGTCCAACTGAATCGCGACAGCCAACTCGACTTTCCGATGCGCATGATGACGCGCTCGATTGTCACTTCTGGCAGTAGGGCCTCGTAGTCGCTGACGAAGCCACGCAGTTTATAGATGACCATCTCAGACCCCACGATGGCGTTGAAGCCGCTGGAGTAGAGCCAAGGATCGGCCGGTTTGACCGCGACCTCTTGCGCGACGCGCCCTTCCTGGAGCAGGTCTTGATTGGTGAGCGAACAGGTTCGATTGCGTCCCTTTTCCTTCGCCATGTAGAGCGCTTTGTCGGCGCGACGCAGCACGCTTTCCACCGAGTCACCCGGTTCGACCTGAGAGACACCGAACGAGGCGGTGACTTTGAGTTTATCCAAGCCGCCAACTTTGGATTCTTGCAGAGTGCTGCGCAGACGCTCGGCGCGACGGATCGCCTGTTCGAGATTGGTGCGCGGACAGAGAACCACGAACTCTTCGCCGCCGTAGCGACCGACGAGTTCTCCCGAGTAGGTCTCGCGCGTGAAGAGTTTGGCGAGGTCGATCAAGACTTGATCGCCCACTTGGTGTCCGTAGGTATCGTTGACTCGTTTGAAGTGATCGGCGTCGGCAAAGATCACGCTGAACGGTTCACTCGGGTTACGAACGAATTCGTCGATGAGGGCGGTCATTTGCGTTTCGAGTTCGCCGCGATTGGCCACTTTGGTGAGCGCGTCGCGCGTGGCAGCGAGCTTCAGTTCGCGAAACTCTTGCGGGCGCTTGCCGCCGCTGCGAGCCAAGTCGCGGAAGACTTCCGCCACTCCATGGAACGCACCGTCCTCGTCATAGATCGGGATGGCCTGAAGTTCGATCCGCACGGGTGGACCATCGGCACGCAGGGCTTCCATCTGTGAGATGGTCGTGCGGCCGGAGTCCAATGCCTGACGCAGCGGGCAGTCGTCGTCAATGGCCTGACCTTGGAAGTCTCGATAGCCGAGCAACCGACACGACCACTTTTGGCCGAGCATGTTTGGAATTTGCCGACCGAGCAAGCTTTCTGCGCCGCGATTCCAGATCAGAAACTTGTGTTCGGCATCGAGCAAATGGAAGCCGTCGTAGAGTCCTTCCAGCGTGAGCAGGTACGTGAATATCTGTCGGATCGAAACGGCTTCTTCTTCCGCGATCGGGCACTTTCCGCGTAGTCGTCCCGCGTCGTTGATCTCGGACGATTGAGCGGCGAACGGCAGACCATCTCGATGAACCCATCGTGCGAAAGCACTGACGACGTTGCCATCGAACTGCGTCCCCGAGCCTACCGTGAACAGCTTCATGATTTCACCGTGCGACTTCGCCGGACGATAGACTTGTTCGGTGCAGAGCGAATCGTAAGCATCGGCCACCGCCAGAATGCGTGCCCCCATATGAATTTCCCGCCCCAGCGAACGCGACGAAATTCCACCCGGCGAATAAGCCCGTTGCGACTGGTCGATGATCTCCAGCACGAGTGGATCGACTCGGCAAGCCTGCAGCACATCGCTGCCAACGCTGTAGTGCAACGCCATCAACTCGACCTCATCGGGACTGAGCTTGCCCGGCTTGAAGAGGACGTTGTCTGGAATGCCGATCTTGCCAATGTCGTGGAGCAGCGCCGCGACTTCGATGATGCGCAGTTGCCGGCCATCCCATCCGAGATGGTTGGCCAAGCCAACGGCGACCAAGGCGACTCGACGACAATGTCGCACCGTGGCGACATCTCGGTGATGAAGGGCACCGAGCAGCGTTCGGAGTAGGGATCGGCTCACGACGCCATCGAGAGTGAGTTCGGGCAGTTCGGAAGCCAGATCGGCCGCGGCCGTTTTGGAAAGCGCCAGTAATCCCATCAACGCGCGTGAGGAATCGGAGGACGTTCGACAACGTGGTGCCGCAGCATCCGGCGGCGTGGCAACCGGCCGGGGACGAGATTGAATCGGTGGAAGAGCTTGCATCAGAGCAGTCATGGGGTTGGTCCGAATCGGCAGTGGGGTCTGCCGCCAATCAAGGGGATTCCGTCGTCGTCCGTCTCCGGCATCTCAATCAGCAAGCGTCGCGGCCCAAAACAATTCGTCCGGTCGAGCCGTCGCGCTTCTTCCTCGCGCAACGAACCTTCGCACCTCTTGCCTTGGGGAACGTAGGTCACGAGACCCGCCGGTCAAACGAAGGGTCTCAACTCGTCAGAAACGCTTGAGCTACTCAGACCGGTTGTGCCAGTCGTGCGGGATGCCCGATGATTTCGACGGTCAGGCGAGCGGCAGCAGAGAGGCGTGTCGCCAGTGAGGCCCGTCACTCGAACCGGAACGGATCGGGTGTCATCTCGTAGCCGGGTCTTAGGCCGACGTTCATCAGCAGACCGATAGCGATCGCCGTCGTGAGCAGGCTCGAGCCGCCGTAGCTCATCAGTGGCAACGTGATCCCGACGACGGGCAATAGGCCGACCGTCATCCCCGTGTTGATGACCGTTTGCGTGGCGAGCAGCGTCACGATGCCGACTGCGATCAGCCGGCCAAACGGTTCGCGAGTCGCCCCCGCGATCATCAGACCGAACGCAAACAGAGTGAGATACGCAGCCAGCGTCACCAACCCGCCGACCAATCCCCAGCGTTCGCCCACCATGCAGAAGACGAAGTCGGTCTGAGCTGCAAACAGCCGATAGGCATCGGGGTCATCGAGCGTGGTCCCTGCCGATTCGCTTCCCCAGACTCCACCGAGTGACATGACCAACTTCGATTGATGCTGATGCCAGCGATCACCTCCCGGATTCGGTCCGCCATCGACTTGAGAGAAGAGCGCTGTCACGCGCGACTTCTGCTCAACGCTCATCTTGATCCAGAAGAGGGGACTCAGCGCGAGGCCGAGGAGCGCGACGCAGGCCAAGTGACGCGGCCTCGCTCCCGCCGCGAACAGCATCGCAAACAGCACCGGCACGAACAGCATGGCCGATCCCAAATCGGGTTCGATCAGGATCAGACCAAGTGGCACGAGCGTGATCAGAAACGGAGCGAGCAGTCCCGTCAGACGACGATGGTTCTCACGGTACATCAGGTACTGCGCCAGCGCCAGAATGAATGACAGCTTGACGAGTTCCGACGGCTGCAGATCGAAGAAGCCGAGCGGAATCCAGCAGCGTGCCCCGCCGCGTTTCGCCATGAACAGCACCACGACGAGCAACGGCAACGATGCCGCGAACAGCCAATATCCCCACGGCTTCCAAAACCGATATGGCACCGCGAGCGATGCAACGATCACCGGCAAGGACAGCAACACCCAGGTGACTTGCTTCGAGAAGTAGTCCGGCCCGTCGTTCAGTTCATCCGCGCGCGCGATTCCCGTCAGACCGAGTGCCACCAACGTCACCGCGCAGCACACGATCCCCCAAGGCAGTTGCACGAGTGAAAATCCCAAACCCATCACGCCTCCTCAGTGCGCACCCGACATCGAATCGCGTCCATCGCTGTGTAGCCGAAAGGCCACCTCGCGCGAATGCCGTGTGAGCTGTGGACGATTTCTGCTGATCTTCAAGAAGGCACCCGGATCGCCCGACGCTCTCAAGGACCGGCGCATCAATAACCGGTGCCGTCAATCTGAAGTGCGAGGTGAGCCGGGTGCCGTGAGGCCAATGGCACTCACTTTAGGTAGCCACCGTCGCCAGACGGTGGGATTCTCGCGGCAATTTCACTGTCCCCACGCTCTGGCGAGCGTGGCTACGAAGAAAGTGAGTGCCATTGGCCGTGAGGCCCCGGGTTCTTCATCGAAAAGTCCGGGGCCTCACGGCACACCAAATCCCGACAGTTGTTGATGCACCGGTCCCAAACTGAAATCTTTGTCCCCGATCGAAGACCATCGACAAGAATTCACCGATTTGAATCTTCTGCAGGTATCATCCGGGACACTACCGCCTGCCCGATGACGTGCTGGCGACTCACGCACTCACTTGAATGAGGACCATCATGACAACAAGAACGCGACGCGATTTTCTGGCGGATGTCGGGCGAGGGATGTTGGTGGCCGGAGTCGGTTACGGCACGGCGTGCGACATGGGATTGACTCAGGCATGGGCTGAAGACGCTGGCGCAAACGAGTTGACGTTCGGTGATCGCGAGCCGCTCGTGAGACTGATGCAGGACACCACCGCCGACGCACTGCTGCCGCAGATCGTCGAGAAATGGAAGTCGGGGACTTCACTGCGTGACATCGTGGCGGCGGCGGCACTCGCCAACGCTCGCACGTTTGGCGGCGAAGACTACATCGGCTTCCACACGATGATGGCGTTGTCACCCGCGTACCAGATGTCGCGCGAGCTCCCGTCCGAACAAAGCCCACTGCCGGTGTTGAAGGTGCTCTACCGCAACAGCCACCGCATCCAGGAACACGGCGGGCACAAGTCCGAAATCCTGCATCCGATTGCCACCAGTGCTTCGGCGAGTCGCTCGACCGCAACGGACGGCGCGTCCCCGAGCGGACTTCACGCAGCGGTCCTCGAAAAGGATCGAGACCGGGCGGAACAACTCTTCGCTCAGATCGCCCAGCGGTCGGCGGAAGAGGCGTTCAACGAAGTCCTCGAAGTGGTGCAAGACAACGCCGAGGTTCATCGCGTCGTGATGCCGTACCGCGCGTGGGAACTGCTCGACATCGTCGGTCACGAACATGCGCACACGATGCTCAGGCAATCGGTGCGCTACTGCGTAAAGTCGGAGTCCGGCAAGGGGAACGAGTACGCGCGCGGCGGAAGCCGGTTGCTGCCGAAGTTGTTCGATCAGTTCAAGCTGCCGTCGAAGCCGCTCGGGACGAAGGTCGCCAGCGATGAGTGGGTCGAGCATTTGAGCCGCACAATTTTTGAATCGACTCCCGATCAAGCGGCGGAAGCGGTCGCGGCGGCGTTGGGAGAAGGCTTCGCACCGGCAGCAATTGGTGAGGCGATCACGCTCGCCGCCAATCAGTTGTTGTTGCGTGACATGGGTCGCCCCGAAGGACAGACCTCGGCGGGCAAACCGCTCGGCAGCGTGCATGGCGATTCGATTGGAGTCCATGCGTGTGACTCTGCCAACGCCTGGCGGAACATGGCGCGGGTCAGCAACGCGCGCAACACGGCAGCGTGTTTGATCCTCGGTGCGTGGCAAGTCGCCTACGATCGCGGTTCTCGAGGCGGCGACTTCCTCAAGTGGCAACCGTGGCCACTGGCCGATCACGTCGCTCAACTCGTCGCGAAGTCGGCTCAGTCCACACCCGCCTCACTGTTGGGATTGCTCGACGCCGCAATCCTTGCCAACGACCAAGCTCTCTCGTGTGCGGCCGTGGCCGCCTATGAGCAGCTCGATCAATCGCCGCGCGCGGTCTTCGATGTCCTGTTGAAGTACTCGATCAGTGAAGACGGCGCGCTCCATGCCGAGAAGTTTTATCGCACGGTCAGCCACGAGTTCGCCGAGACGCGAGCCGCCTTCCGTTGGCGACATCTCATCGCACTGGCCCGCGTCGCCGCGAGCGAGTGCGGTCGTCCCGCCCCCGGCTTCGACGAAGCGAAACGCTTGTTGCTGACCTGAGAAACGGGTTTGAACTCCTGTCCCGCCGCACACCTCTGTCCTCGCTTCACTACTTGCGATGAAGCGAGGACCGTTCGTTTCGACTTCTCGCGGCCCCAACGGAATCTTTCCGAGCGGTGGACTTGAGTCCTCCAGTTCGTGTGGCGAAGAGCCGGAGGACTCACGTCCACCGCTCGGAGAAGTGTCACCCTTCGCTGCGTAAAGGAGATACCGCTCGCTCAGGGAGACTCCGTTTTGATCATGTGGGGCTTCGAGGGTTGATGACCATCACCTCAAAGCGATCGGCGGTCTCTGCCGGTGAGTCCTCGCTACGACCGATCTTTCCGTTATGACCCGTTGAGTGGGCTGTCGATAAGAGAATGGGGTCTGCTGCGCATCGCAGGGAGCGCGCGCGGCGAAGAGGGACTTCATTCAGGCTGATGGCTTTCACGGAAGCGGGGAATGAGATGCTCAGGATTCGTTGGCAGGACTGTTGGAAAAGCGCAGCCATCCCACTCTGTCTGGCTGCGGCTGTCGCCGAAGCAGCCGGGCCGTTTCCATTCACAGAAGAGTGGTATCGCCAGCGAGCGGATGATCCGGCGGGAACTCGCCAAGTCGAGAAGGATGGCAAGTTGTGGCCACCGTATCCGCGCCCTGTTGGTCGCAAGCAGACCTTCAAGCACGCTTACCATTCGATTCACTACTGGCCGTATCCGTACAACTTGGAGGATCGGGCCTACGTGAACGATCTGCTCGCGCAGCAGACCGCTTCCGGCTGGGTCATGGCCACGACGCTCCACGACTATTACTTCCACGTGGAAACTCAAAAGCTTAATGAAGCGGGACAGAACCGACTGATTTGGATCGCGGCCACCGCTCCGCCTCAGTTCCGCACGGTCTATGTCGCGGAAGGGAATTCAATCGGGATCACTCAGCAGCGCGTCGCGGAAGTCGAGCAGTACTTCCGCGTATCAGGCATCGCGAACGTGCCGCCGATCATCACCCGGCGCGAGTTCTTTGCCGGACGACCTGCCAGCGAAGTTGATCGTCTGCGAACGATGGAAATGCAGGCCATTCCAACGCCAAGACTGTTCTCGATTGGATCGAGCAGCGGAGCTGGTGGCGGCGGCGCGGCGGGTGGCGGCGGCGGTAGCGGAAAAGGTTCGAGCAAGTAGGCCCCGAGCGCGCGGCGTGTCGATTACGCCGAACGCGTGGTCGATCGCCTTTGCCTTCATCAGTTGCAGTCGATGCCATTCATTTCGCAATGAGAAATGAATTCATCTTCGCACGGCCTTGTCGGTCTGAGGTGAAGCTTCGCGAGTCGTAAAGGTGACCGGCAACACGTGACTTGTCAGAAATCGAGTTGGTGAAGGACACGATGAACGATCCGCATTCGGGTTCGATCAGTGATGGAGAGATCGCGACGCACGACGACGCGGGATCACCCACGCACGCATCCTCCTCGCGATCAACCTTGGCTCCGGCACCGGGGACACCGCAGGTTTACGACCTGTATTCGGATCTGTTCTCCAGCCCCGCTCCAACTCCCAAAATTGCCAAGGTGACGGTCACTCAGAACGATCAATCCACACCTGCGGCCAACGCACCCGTCGTGCCAGCGACGAAAGGACTGGTCACTCAATCGGCTCCGGTTGTGGCACCGTGCAGCCCCGCCACGCTGGCCGACACCGGATTGCATCTGGCTCAACTGAGCGATCTCGTGCTGAAGCAGATGTACTTGCAAGGGACGGTTCAGGGGAGCGACATTTCTCGCTCGACACGCCTGCCGTTCTCGATCGTGGACGAAGCCCTGCGTGCCTTGCGTGACCAGAAGTGTGTGGAGGTTGCGTCGGGCGACATGGTCGGTCGCGTCGCATACCGTTTTGCACTGACGGACCTCGGTCGGACTCGCGCCCGCGAAACCTTCGAGAATTGTCGCTACGTCGGTCCGGCTCCCGTGCCGCTCGAACGCTACATCGAACAATGCCGCCTGCAACCGGTCACCGGAACTCCCTGCAACCCGGCGGCACTCCGATCGGCGTTCAAAGACTTTGTGATTCGCCCGTCGTTGCTCAGCGACCTCGGACCCGCCGTCGTGAGTGGCAAGTCGATCTTCGTCTACGGCCCACCCGGTAACGGCAAGACGCTCGTGGCGAAGGGACTCGGTCGCTTCCTGAACATGTTCGGCGGAGAGATCTACGTTCCCTACGCGATCCAAACCGAGAACAGCATCATCACGGTCTTCGATCCGGGACTGCATCAGACGACGGACGATGCCGATCAAACGCGACGCGGGATGGGCGGCACACCGGGTGCCTCCGAACAATCGAGCTACGTCGTGAACGAAGGTCCCGTCGATATGCGCTGGCGGCGCATCAAGCGGCCGGTCGTCATCACCGGCGGTGAGCTGACGCTCGACATGCTCGAACTTCAGTACAACAAGATCGGCAACTTCTATGCGGCACCGCTGCACATCAAGGCCAACGGCGGCGTCTTCCTGATTGACGACTTCGGTCGGCAACTGGTCAGCCCGAAGGAACTGCTCAACCGCTGGATCGTGCCGCTGGAAGAGCGCGTCGATTACCTCACGATGGTGACGGGCCGCAAGTTCATGCTGCCGTTCGAGCAGCTCATCATCTTCTCGACGAACCTCGATCCGAAGGAACTCGTCGATGACGCCTTCCTGCGACGCATCAAACACAAGATCAAGATTGATGCTCCCAACCGCGAGTTGTTCACGGTGATCTTTCAATTGGTTTGTAAGCAGCGAAAGCTTCCGTTCGAGACATCGTTCGTCGAGACCTTGTTCCGCGATCACTATGACAAAGGCCGCACGCCCCGTTCGAGCGACCCGCGCGACCTGCTCGAAATCGCCGACTCGATCTGCCGCTTTCACGAACAACCGATCGTGCTGACCGACGAGTTGCTGACGGAATGTGCGCGACGATTCTTCGGCCAGTTGTGATTCCCCAGACGATTCAGAAACACTCGACCTCGCTCGACCGAGACCATCACGGCGAGCTGACTGCCCGGTTTTACGGAAGGATCCGCCATGTTGCTGCGTTCGCGAGTTCGAGTCTGGATGCTGGCTACCGTAAGTCTCACAGCACTCGCAGCGGGTTGTTCGACCACTCAAAAAATGGGAGCCATCCCAGGGCTTCCGACTCCAGCCAAAGCCCCCGTCGGCGGCGGATCGACGCCCGGCTCGGCCGACTTCACTTCGAGCGACAAGCTCAATAACCCGGTCAAAGTCCATCTGGCGTATGCCTACTGGAACGAACAGGACGGCAATCTGCTCGAAGCCCGCGGCGCGTACGACAAGGTGCTGGAAAAGAGTCCAAAAAATATCGACGCACTGCTCGGACTCGCACGCCTCGACATGCAGATCAACCGACCGGCCGACGCCGAAACACGGCTACTCAAGGCGCAAAAGCTCAGCCCCAAGAACCCTCAGGTCGCCGCTGCACTCGGTCAGTACCATGCCGCGCGACAGGACTGGCCACGAGCCATCGAGCACCTGCAAGCCGCGCGAACGTTGTCGCCGTATGAACCGAACTACCCGTTCCAACTCGGTGTCGTACAGGCCAAATCGGGCGATGTGACCACCGCGCTGGGGAGCTTCACCGAAGCCGTCGGCCCGGCCGAAGCGCATTACAACCTCGCCGTGATTCTGAACGAGCAGAACCGAGCGTCCGACGCCGAGTATCACTTGCAACAGGCACTCGTGAAGAAGCCCGATCTGCCTCAAGCACAGAAGTTGTTGGCCTCTCTCCGCCAATCTCGCAATGCCAGCGGGACTGCACAGGCAACCGCTCCCGCAGCCGGAACTCCGCAGCAAGGGAGCGATCGCACCGTCCTGCCTGTCGGCTACTTGCCGCCCGCGTCGCAGCAACGTTGATGAGGACGCGGGCGATCGCTGCCGTTGAGGACTCGCAGCGTCAGCGAAAGGACGTTGATCCCGCGCGCGGTCCAACCTATACCGCACGCGGCCAAACATGAGACTTTGGCGAGCCGCATGCCGTAAGGCTGCGGGTTCTTGATCGTTGCCAGAAACCCGTGGCCTTACGGCACACGGCTCGCCTAAAACATCTCACTCATGGCCGCGAGAGG
>JAYVOX010000785.1:0-3173 GCA_043757695.1 Schlesneria sp. | reverse complement strand
TCGATTTTCAGCGCGGCTTGAATCGGAGCGGGCAGTGTCGTTTTGGGAGTCGGCTTCTCGGACTCTTCCCAGGCCAGTTGGGAATTGAATTCGGTCGGCACCGGCGTCGAGCGAGTCACCACGCCCGCCTTGTCCCAATGGCACGTGCCGCCAAACTGCGTGAAGGCCCAGCCGTTCAAACTCGATCCCGCCTTGAGGCCCACGTCGGCGATGTTCACTTCCAATCGAACCCATTCGCCCGTCTTGGGGAGCGGTCCGCCGAGTCGCTTGGCGGGCGTGTTCTTCGCGCCGAAGGCGATCGCGTCCGCATCGCCCCAATTCATGCGGTGCTCCCACTGGCTGTCGTTGAACTGGAGCATGACGGCCTTCGGCGGATTGGCCGGATCGAGATAGACATACGCGAACAGCACATCGCCCTCACCCAGCTTCAGTCCGGGGTTGGCTCCGGTGAAGAAGTGCTGCGAGAGTCCCGGTGCCGTGCGGGTCGAAGCCTTCTCGCCGCTGAAGACCGGTCCCTCGGCCTTCGTGATGAACTTCCAAGGTGAGTCCCCTTGCAGGTTGGCTCCGGCGGGAAGCTTGTCGTCGTCGAACCAGACGAATTCCTGCCGCGTCACCGAGAGCGCGTCGGCGGGAATCTCGGCCCCGACGAGCGGATCGACGTACTGAATTTTCGCGAGTTCGTCCGTGATCGACTTGCGCAGCGCGGCCAGTTCGTCGTCGTGCTGCTTCATCCGCGCGGTCTGTTCAGACGTAGGGAGCTTCAAGGTCGGAGCGGGCAACAGGGCGTTGCCATCCATTGCCGCGTCGCTCATCGAATAGAAGTACGAGTAGAGCGAATAGAACTCCTTCTGCGTGATCGGATCAAACTTGTGCGAGTGGCAGACGGCGCATTGCAGCGTCAGACCAAGGAACACGGTCGAGAGGGCCTCCGTCCGATCGACGGCGTACCGCACGAGGACTTCGTCGTTGATCGAGCCGCCCTCGCTGGTCGTCACGTTGCAGCGGTTGAACCCCGACGCGACCCTCTGCTCGACACTTGCGTTCGGAATCTGATCGCCCGCGAGTTGCTCGATGGTGAACTGGTCGAAGGGCTTGTTCTGGTTGAAGGCGTTGATGACGTACTCGCGGTACGGCCAGAGCGATCGTTCGTTGTCGAGATGCAGTCCGTGCGTGTCTCCGTAGCGGGCGGCATCCAGCCAGATTCGGCCCTGGTGCTCACCATAGCGCGGCGACTGGAGCAGGCGGTCAACAACGCGCTCATAGGCTTCGGCCGAAGCATCGGCGAGGAAGGCGTCCACTTCAGCGGGCGTCGGCGGCAGGCCCGTCAGATCGAAGGTCGTGCGGCGGATCAAAGAAATCTTGTCCGCTTCCGGCGACGGTTCGAGACCCGCTTGTTCGAGCTTCGCCAACACAAACCGATCAATCTCATTCCGGACATTGCTGGCAAACTTCGTCACCGGCGGCTCGCGACGTTCGGCCGCGAGGAACGACCAATGCCCCTGATACTCGGCTCCCTGCGCGACCCATAACTTCAGCGTCTCGATGTCGGCGGGAGTCAAACTCTTCCCGCTCGCCTTGGGCGGCATCTGTTCGTCAGAATTCGCCGACGTGATCCGCTTCACCAGCTCACTCGCCGAGATGTCACTCGGCACGATGGCCGCGTGGCCCGACTCCAGCTTGCTGACCGCGCTGTCCCGCTTATCAAGTCGCAACCCGGCCTGAAGCTGCTTCTGGTCGGGACCGTGACACAGATAGCAGTTGTTCGACAAGATCGGCCGCACGTCGCGGTTGAACTCGATCTTCCGATCGGCCGCGCGAACGGATGCCGCAGTCACAACGAGCAGACTCATCCCAGTCAGAGCCCATGCAACCGACGGGACTAGAGAAACAGACCGACTTCTCATCGAACGCATCCTCACAAGCGGAAAGATCAGTGGATTCAGGCGGGAAGATTGGGGCAGGGCCGTCAGGCGGGGAACCGGGCATCAATATCACCCGATTGATGGGGCGTGTCAAACCGGCTGGTTGACTCGTGTGCAGTCGTCCATTGGTGGTCGCAAGAGATTCCCCCGGAGAGGGGGCCAAGTTGGAGATTCAACGTGTGTTGGAATGCAAGTCATGGAATGCCTCGCCTACGTAGCTCAGGCATTCCATGACTGAGATTCTTGGCGCGAACAACCACCAATGAACGACGGCAGCCGGTTGTCTCTGCCGGGCGTAGCGGGCAGAATCCCCAATCCCATTGATCGTCCGTCCCACGAGTCAGGAGCGACAGCATGTCACCGGTACACAAGGGTTTGTTCTTATTTCTCGCCACGGCAATCGCCTGGAGTGCCTGGCAGTCTGGGGCACCGGCCCAACCTCCGACAGAATCTGCACCGTTGAAGCCGGCCGCGAAGGGAGCACGCTTTTCCTTCGAGGTCGTCGAAAGCTTCAACGCCAAGTAGTGAGGGAGACACCCCCGGCCACATCGGCAAGCACGGCGGCTTGGAAGATATCCGGCCTCACGTCTCGCTCGGCGATCCCGTGTTTCGGGGCGAGACCAAGGTCGGCACGATTACCGGGATCACGTGGGATCGCGGGCGCGGCAGTTTGACGGTGGAGTTCGATCCCGAACCGATGCACCGCATCGCCGTCGGAGACACGGTTTGGCTGGCCCTCGATGGCGAGCCGCCTGCCGAGAAGAAGTGAGCCGCGTTTCGAAGGTAATCCGTCGCGTGACGACTCAACGACATGCGGAACCGCAGACTCGCACGGTTTTGAATGAGACATTTCTGGGCGGACTTCAATCGCAACGCGATGACAGCGCATAGCTGCGGGTGTCAGCCCGCAGTTGGGAATGGCGGAGTTTGATGAGCCGCGAAGCGGCGGCAGGAGCGCCGTCGTGTGAATCATCATCATCATCATCCTGCCGCCGCTTCGCGGCTCTACGTCATTACCGTATTCAACACCGTGGGTTGATACCCACGGCTATTCGCTGCCGTCGCTTCGCGACTCAGACCCTCTATCAACGACGGTGACTCTCGGTAACTCCGCACGCACGCGTCGTGGTCTCTGGCTCGCGACACGGCTATCTTCTCGATAGTGAGTTTTGTAGCGAGGCAACTTTGAGGAGGGCGGTTCCATGCGAGTGTGGCGTCTCGGTGCAGTCGTGGCTTGGCTGGCGATGGTGA
>JAYVOX010000784.1:0-11896 GCA_043757695.1 Schlesneria sp. | reverse complement strand
GTGGTGGAACCACTTGTAGGATGGGCACTCCTGCCCGTCGTCATCGTCTCTGTATTCATCTTCAAAACCGTGTTCACCTCCAAAATTGCGCGCGACACCAAAAGGACGGGCAGGAGTGCCCATCCTACAGGCGGCGGCGGGCGTTCACGCTGTTGGAGGTGATGCTCTCGTTGACGCTGGCGACCATTCTGCTGGGAGCGATCTATGCGGCGATGAGCCAATCGTGGCGACTGACGGCGAGCGGTCGCGAAGAAATGGCGCGGTCGCAAGTGGCGAGAGCGTTGCTCAAGCGAATCGCTCAAGACGTGCGGGCCGTCATGTTCGTCCCGCCTCCTCCGAGCGACGGCGAGACGGATGATGCAACGGGAACCACCAGCACCTCCACGTCGGGAACAGCGACCGCGAGCACCAGCTCGACGACGGCAGGGACCGGCACGACGACCGAGACTGCGACTGAGACCACCGAGACCACGCCCTCGGCGAAGAGCATCGGGATTCGCGGCACTGCGACGCGGATCGAGCTGCACATTTCTCGCGCGCGACGCGATCTGAACTTCGCCGCGAACGTCGATGGCAACACGCTCACGACGCGCACGAGTGACCTCCAAGCCGTGACGTACACACTCTCACTCTCCAGTGGTGGTAGCTCGGTCGGAACAGGTTTGATTCGCAGCGAAGGAGATCGCCTGATCGTGCAGGCGATCGAAGAGAAAGGGGGCGACGCGCTCACCGCTTCGCGTTCGCAGTCGCTCGCGCCGGAAGTGGCCGCACTCGCGTTTCGTTACTTCGACGGGACCACGTGGTACACGGTCTGGGACAGCTTGGAGAACGGCTATCTCCCGCGAGCCGTTGAAGTCTCAATTGGTTTCGCGCCTCCGGCCACACGCGGCGGGCCAGCCACGAATGTCGCCGTAAGTTCGTCCGTCAATCACTTTCGCACGGTGATCCTCGTCCCCGTCGCAGACCCGTTCCCACCGGAGTTGGTGCCATGAAGCGAATCCGTTTGAAACGTGCCGTTCTGCTGCGAACAAACTCGAACGCGAGCCGTGTTCAGGTCGAGTCGCCTCGTTCCGGAACGGTCTTGTTGATCGTGCTGGTCATCGTCGCGATGCTGACGTTGGCGGCCTACAACTACACGCAGACGATGCTGACCGAATTGGAAGCGACGACGATGTATGGCTCGGACGTGCAAGCGCGCGAAGCGGCCGATTCGGGGGTCGAATACATCGCCACGATCCTGGCCAATCGCACGGACCCGGCGCTCGAGAACCTGATTCACAATCCGAACGTGTTTCTCGGCAAGACGGTCTCCCCGTCGCAGCGACTGCGCGGCAATGCTCGCTTCACGATCATCGCGCCTGTCGAACACAACGTGTCGGGCAATGCGATTCGTTACGGGCTGATGGATGAGTCGGCGAAGCTCAACCTCAATTTGCTCGATCGGTTGAAGCTGGAAGATGAGCAGGTCCACACACTGCTGATGAACCTCCCCGGTATGACGACCGAGATCGCCGACGCGCTGCTCGACTGGATCGACACTGACGATACGAAGCGGCCTTATGGTGCCGAGTCCGAGGTCTATGAGGCGTTGAGTCCGCCGTACAAGGCGAAGAACGGGCCGATCGAGTCGCTCGATGAGTTGCTGCTCGTGCAGGGAGTCACCCCCGCGCTGCTCTATGGTGAAGACGCCAATCGCAACGGGCTGCTCGATCCGGGAGAGAACGATGGCGACAAGACTCCGCCGCTCGACAACGCCGACGGTGTCCTCGATCACGGTTGGGTCGCGTTCCTGTCGGCACACGGTCGCGAAGCCAATCGGCGCGCGGACGGGACGAAGAAGATCGACCTCAACAACGGATTGCTGACCGAGCTGTACGATTTGCTCGAAGAGGAGTTCAGTGTCGATGCCGCCAAGTTTGTCATCGCATACCGCATCAGTGGTCCCAAGGATTTGCCACCAGAAGACACGAGTGGCAAGTCGGTCGCTTCCAGTTCCACGGCGAGTCAGACCAAGAAGGCGCAGCAACAGGCGGTGCAAGGTCTGACGAAGGCGATTGCCGAAGGGGCCTTCAAATCGGGTGGACAGGTGACGCGCGGCGGGATCGACATCTCGAAAGGAGGGCAGAACAAGGTTGCCACGCTGTGGGATTTGATCGGCTCGCGCGCCGACGTGACTGCTGATGGAGTGAAGACTACGCTGACCAGTCCCTGGAAGGCCGACACTTCCACGCTTCCGGTACTTTTGCCTCAATTGATGGACAAGCTGGCAATCACCGGCGACGAATACCTCGAAGGGCGGATCAACCTCAATCAGGCCCGTCGCGAAATTCTGATCGGGCTTCCGGGCATGGAGGAAGAGTTGGTCGAAACGATCATGCTCGCGCAGAAGCTCGACTCGAACGGCCAACCGGACCCAGACGTGATCCAACGGCATAGCACGGCGGGCTGGTTGTTCGTCGAGGGTCTCGTCGATATCTGGAAGATGCGCGAGCTGGACCCATATCTCACCGCGCGCGGCGATGTCTATCGGGCGCAGGTCTTCGGATTCTTTGATGGAGGTGGCCCAGTGACTCGCATCGAAGCCATGGTCGATGCAACACAGGTTCCGCCGCGAGTCATCTTCCAACGCGACCTGAATGACCTCGGTCACGGCTATGCACGCGGCCAATTCCTGCCACTCGTGCGGTGAAACGACGCGAACTTTCGACCGTTGTTGAGATTCCGCTGACAAAGAACGACGCTGCCCGTTCGACGAACAACGTCGGACGGGCGGCGTGCGTAGGACTCTCGCGTGTTCAGCGCATCGCGATCACGGGGCGTTGGTCACGGTGACTCGTTTGATGGCCGTCGTGATCCGGGTGTAAACGTCCGTTCCGGGGCCACCATCGAGGATCAGTCGTCCCAGATTGCAGAGGGTGAGCCGCAGGCTGTCCGCTCCGCCACCGAGACCGACATCGACCGTGACCGCTTCGAGTCCCGTGATGGTCAACGAGTCATCTCCGTCACCCAATCGGGCGACGATGCTCCCTTTGGGAAGAGCCGTCAGTGTTTGCGAACTCAGGGTGTTGATCGTGGTGCCCGCCACTCCCGTGATGATCACGTTCTGCAAGGAGTCTCGCGTGATGGTGACGGAGTTCGGCCCGGCGTCACCCGTCAGCGTCAAGACCTTGGTTAGAGCGTTGTAGACCGTCGTCACATTGTTAGTGCTCACACTGCCAGCGGTCGAGAAGGAGCCGGTGACGCGGTACTGACCGAGGCTTCCGTAATCGGTGTATCCCGAGGTGGGCGGCGCACCGGTTCCCACGCCGTCGATCTTCACATAGTAAGTTCCGGCCGACACATTCAGGCTGATGTACCCCGTGACATCGCCCAACGGATTGCTGACGGCCAGCGAAGCTCCCGTGGAGTCGAGCAACTCCAATTGGATGTCGAGCATGGAATTCACCGGCCCGCCAACGGCGTTTAACGTTAAGGTGCCTGCGGCAGCGTTGATCTTGAACCAGTCGGAATCGGTGCGCCGTTCGATCACACCCGCCTGAGCCACATTGAACAGACCTCCCGTGGGCAGACCGTCGATCGCAACCGCATCCGCCAAGCTGTTACCGTAGTCGTCGGGACGATAGTTGAAGCCGTTCTGCGTCGTGATGATGTTCAGATCGTCCTCGGTGTTGTTCGCGGAGGCATATTCACCGCGACTCCACTGGACGAGGCTCTTGTAGTAGCCGACACCCATGTGCGGAGCCCAGCCCGTTGGTCCGGAACCGTGTCCCGCGTAGTACCCTTCCGAGGGCGAGCTGCGGCCGTCGTGAACCAACCCGAGCGTATGACCGACTTCATGCACACTCGCGTCGGCGATGTACTTGCCGTACGCACCCGACCCGACCATGAAGACGAACGCGGGCGTGTCGGTGTTCCAACTGAAGCTGCCAATGTAGGCGACGCCACCGGCACCCGGCGCGGGCGAAGGATTCGTTTCGCCAATGGCCACTCGCACGCCCCAACGCGTATCCGAACCGCCCAAGTTGATCAGGTCCGAGACAGGCGGTGCTTGCGTCGTGACATCGACATCGAACGGGGCGTAGCACTCGGCGACCCGCGCCCAGATTTCCTGGACCTGTGACAGTTCGGAGTTCGAGAACGAGTTGTCACCCTCAAACGAATAGACCGAGGTCGTGATGTCTGCGCCTCCCACGTCGGAGTTCCAGTACGTCCCCGTGGTGACGTGCCCGTCGAAGTCCAAATAGATTGTCTTCGATGCGGTCGGTCGGCTGTGCAGCAGGAACGTGTCGGCCAAAGTGTGCTGAGCAACTCTGGGCGTGTATTGCAGTCCCGCCGCTGCGGCTTGCCGATGATCGACCAGCGGAATGGCACAGACCGCGTCGCGGCAAGTCCGGCGAACATGACGTTCACCAGCGAGTCGATTATCAACGCTCCCGGAATGACCGAGTCCCACCAGACAAGCCAGTCCTGCCGCCACACCGTGACGAACGAGCGGCCCTCGCGGCAGCGCGACTCCACAGACATGAAACACAGATCGCAGCAGGCTCGTCGGCATGGGAGAAATCCTCCAAGAGTAAGCAGTCTTCAAAACGCCAGAACGTCGTGAAGTAAGGCCTATCTCGGATTCGACGATGTGCAACCGAAAAGGGAGCGACCTCTCGATTTTTCGACCCCTGCGTCACTCCGGATTTCAACCTGTGCAGAACGGCCTGTCAGCATGAAGTTCCGCGTCAACAGGCACGATGCACGTTTGCCATGCGTGGCCTTTTGTCATCACGCCCAAGACGCTTGTAGGGTAGCCGAATTGAGACCTCGCACGGTCAGGAGTGAGACACTTCCGAGCGGAGGATTTGAGTCCTCCGGTCCAGCACCCCAGGAGCCGGGGGACTTAGGACCGGAGCATCAATAAGTGTCGTCATCCATTGGGATGTTTGAGGTGAGCCGGGTGCCGTGAGGCCCCGGATTCTTCATCAAAACGTCCGGGGCCTCACGGCACCCGGCTCACCAAATTTCGACAGTTGTTGATGCCTGGCTCTCGAAGGACGGCTTCATCGAGCGGCAGGAACGGGGCCGCTGCCGGTCAGGCGTGAGGTGCCGAAACCATTGGAGGCACTGGCCGGGAAGATGTGGGACGGCGGGAGGTTTGCTTCCAACAGCGCAAGCGCCTGTTTCCACATGTTTTCGTCGAGCGTGGTTTGCGCGTCCTTTCCATCGCGGAGAAAGGTGATTCCGAAACCATCGTTAGTCAGTTCGTGCTTCGATTCCCAGACCGCGCTACCACCCGTTTCATAGGCGATCCGTACCAAGGCCGCGTGCCGCTGCACGACCACGTCCGGTTCTTTGGCTCCGCCTCGACTACCCAACGATTGCAACGTGATCGTGCCCGAGATCTGTGCCGGAGCCAGAGTCACGATGAGCTTCACCGCTTGGCCGTCTTTTATAGTCAGGCCGTTTTCTTTAATGGCCGCTTCGACAGCCGCGCGGGCCTGCTTTGCATAGCCGGGAGTATTTGGAGGCTCCGTCACTTCAAACTGAAGGCTGATGGAACTCCCCGGCCGGACGAGCGACTGCTGATCGACGTTCTTGCTGCCGAACTGTTTCTTCGCCGTTGGCTCGGGCAGTTCCATCGCCGTGATCTGACGGCTGTTTCCCTTGCCGATGGTCCCGGCCATCCAGAAGCGGCCATCGAAGGTCTTTTGGCCAAACGTCACTACATCTGTTGTACCGCTGAGGTACGACCACAGGACCGCCTTGCGCGTGAGATCGACCAGCGACAGCGCGTTGTCGAAGTTCGCCCCTTTGCCGGTAATCGAAAGGTTTCTGGAGCGTACGCTGCCCATGATGAGTTCGTTCTCTCCACACCAGACGAGCGGTGCGATCGATTGCGGTACGGGGATACTCAACGGTGACCCGGTGGCCAAATCGACGACGATCACCGCACTTCCCTTACGTCCGGCAATCAGGATGGCGAGACGATCGCCCTTCGGTGAGAACGAGATCGCCTGCGCCAAACCGTCACAGGGAACGATGCCTCGGCCTTCTCCCGTCATCGAGTCGCGTAGTTCGACCTTCTTCTCGCCGCAGGTCGCGATCAATTTGCCGCCGGGTGAAACGGCGAGTACGCCCGCATCAGCCACCGTGTAAATCGGCTCGCAGGACGGCAGACGGAACACGATCAGTCGGTCGTGAATGTTGCACGCCGCCACGGTATCGGCATCGAGAAAAGAGGCCACTGCGATCTCGCGATTCTTCGGCTCGGGGTCGTCTTGATACGGACGACATCCGGCAACGTGCTTGCCATCGGCGGAGAAGACATCGAGTCGCCCTTCGCCCCCCATGGCTTGAACCAAGACGCGCGTTCCGTCGGGGCTGACCGCGAGCAACTCACACGGGAAGTCGATATCAATCCGACCGGCTGGCGCACGCTTGGCCGCGTCGTACAACTCCAGCCAGTTCTGGCGACAGGGAACTGGAGGGAAGGTCATGCGAATCCGCTGCTGTCCATCGCGGTGGAAGAAGTGCGAGTTCGGGAGCCATCCCGCTTGACTGGCCTTTGTCTCATCTTCCCCGTCCGCCATGCGGAGGCAGACGATGCCCGCATCGGGACGTGAGCAATGCAGCTCGCGCGCACGACCGTTGCCCGACTTGATGGGAATCGAGTCACTCAGCTTCGCGCCGCTCGGTCCCGGATCGACTGCAGCCGTCCACTCACTCGCAATGCTTGACCGATCCGTGGCCTTCTCACGAGCCATCACCGTCAACTTCGGTAGCTTCACATCAAACATCAGGCCACCCGCAGCGGCAACTTCATTGGCGCGGGCAATGTCTTCCGCTTTGAACTCCAGCGGCGCGAGGGCCGCTGATTTGTTGGTCCCTTCCCAAGCGGCCACCACGGTGTCCGAGAGGACGCGACGCGTGCGCGTCGTGATGAAGTCCAGCGACGGCTTGGGAAAGGAGTACACGACGCTCTTGGCCTCGCGATCCACCACGTAAGAGCCGCTCAACAACAACCGCTTCCCGTCAGGAAACCACTGCAAACTCGTCTTGCTCGTCAGCAAGTCGTGTGCACGTTGATCTGGATCAGGCAACTCGAAGTCCGAGACAACCGATCCCGTTGCGGCATTCCAGATCACGATGCGTTCGGCGGTCTTGGCAAAGGACTGCCCATAGGCCGCAGCGAACTCCTTGCCGTCGAGCGAGAACGCCATTCCCATTAAATCTGCAGCGGAATGTTCCTCAACAAGCTCAATGTGGCCAGCCAACACTCCCTCATCCATGTCGAAGAAGTCGATCGACTTCTTGAGGTAGTCGCTGACGACGGCGAGGAACCTGCCGCCGGGACTAAAGGCGCGGCGCGGGTCCGGTTGGCCCTTGTCTCCCAAAGTCACCTGATGTTCCAAATCCCCCGAAGGGAGCTTCCAAGAGATGATGCCTGGATTGACGTTGGAGACCGTCACGAGTCGTTTTGAATTCGGGAGAATCAACGCGGCCAAATTGAATTTTTTGACATCCAGCGTCAGCGTTCCAAGCGATCGTTTCGTGGCCACATCAAACACAACTACACCGCCGCCAGCGTCAAATTGAAACCACGCGACCAACTTGCCATCGGGACTGATGCAAACCTTGTTGCCCGTAAAGCGCGGGCCTTTGAGCACGCCCCCTTTGGCTCCCGTGGCGAGATTCCAAATCTCACGCGATTCCTTGTCCGAACTGTTCTGACCGACAAGCACGAACGGACTAGGCGTCTCCGGATACGTGACAAAACTATCTTGCAAAAAGCCCGCGACCGTCTTCACGTTGAACTTTTTGGTGGCATCCAACGCGAGGGACTCTGTCGAGGGATCGGCCACCACCTTCCAGTCTTTCACCGGCTTGAAGCCCTTCGAATTCTTGCCGACGTTGAATCCCGAGGCCGCTGCCGGACCAGAGGGAGCGGGAACTGCGTTCGCGGCAGGCTTCAACGCTCCGGGGTTCGCTGCAATGCCGGGAACAGTGGGGTTCGGTTGTGCAGGTGCGGGAGTTGGCTGAGCAGGTGTCGCGACGGGTGGGGCCGCTGCGTTCGGGGCGGTACTAGGAACGACGTTGTTCGGAGCTGGGATTGCGGGGTTGGTTGCCACTGGCTGAGCGTTGTTTGCTGGCGGAGCGGGAGGCTGACCGCCCTTCATCAGCATCAGGCCCACCACGCCGAGCAGTACAACCGCGCCCACTCCGCCACCAATCGCGATCCCGGCTCCGGCCCCCGAACTCTTTTTCTTTTTTTTGCTGCCACTCGCGCTGCGTTTGCGACCGCCGGGGACTTCAATGTCCGAGCCGCACGCTTTGCATTCGACTGTCTCACCGGCTCGCTCGTCCGGAAAGCGGTATCTCTTTCCACAATCGGGGCACTCGATCTGGATGGGCATGTTGAGTTCTCGGAAGAAGAGGTATGCAGCCGTGACTCGCAGCGAGCGTGAGAGTGGTCACGAGCGTACTCGGCTTAGCAGTCCTCGTTCAACTGAGGTCAAGTGGTTTTACGATGGTCACTCGTCGCCGCCCACTGGGCATGTTCACTCTGCGGAAACCGAGAAGGCGAACACCCGCGTCGATTCTTCCGGCTTGAAGTCGTTGTCACTGCTGATGAGCAGCAATCGCGAGCCGTCTTTTCGGCGAGGTCCGAAGGCGATCCCTTCGATCTTGGCTGGGAACGTCTCACCGACCAAGCCCCATTTCGGGTCGAGCAGATCAAGGAACAAACGTTTCGTGACGGGGCGGACTCCCGTTGGCAGGTCGGTTGAGGGGAGTGAGTCGATGCGGCTGATGTCGGTTGCCTCGCTCAGGTCAATTTCGTAGAGGCGTTTGACGTTGCCTGGCAAGCCCGGCTTGCCGTCACGTTCGATGACGAGGAACCGTCCGGGGGCGATGCTCTCAATCTCGCTGCACCCGTTGTCGGGGTGGTCGAGTTGGTAAGTAAACTCACGGGTGGCTCCCGTCTTTCGTTGAATCTCAAGGAGACGGAGGTTGACACCAACTCTCTTGTGTTCCAGATCGAGCGCACCGTCCTGAAAGAGCGACCCCTGCATGAGACCGAACAGCGTTTCGCCATCGGCCGAGATCGCGAGGCACTCCATGCCTTTGTTCGGATATCGCCCGGAGGTGTTGGCGGGCGGCAGCTCGTCCTCGGGGTTGGCGGCCGGATTGAGGATGCCGAAGCGTGCGGGGATCGTTAGTTCGCCGATCTGCCTGCCGCGCGCATCGAACTCAAAAATCGAAGGCCCATACTCGTCCGACAGGAAGAACGAACCGCGACCACTGGCGCGAATCGCTTCCGGATCGAACCGCAGGCCGTGTGTCGAATTGGAGGAAGCGAAAGCCGCTGCCGCACCGATCAACGGCTGCCCGGAACGATGAGTCAGCAGGTGAGTTTCGCGCAGAGTCGCTTTCACTGCGGGAGACGATTGCTCGGTGACTTCGATGTCAAACAGATGGAACCGGCAGCGAAATGAAGTCGCACCGTCTCCCGGCCCGCGATCAGAGATCATCGCGTAGCGTGTCCCTTTCCCAAGCCACGCGATGCCGGAACCATAACTCCCGAGGCGATTCGCTGGCGAACCGTCTTCCAGTTCGCCGGGTTGTTGTGAGAGATCGGTCGCCGTGCCGGGAATCTCGATCTGACCGAGAAACTTCGGCTCGACCGCATCGACGGTTGGAACAACCATCGCCAACACTGTCACCAGCAAAAAACATCGAATCGACATCAGGAATCCTTATTGAAGTTTGTCGCGAACAGGCAGGCACAAAAACGAAACGAGCGCGGAGTGCTGGACCCCGCGCTCGCGTGATTGATTCATAGAGAACCGGAACGATCAGTACTCCCCGGGAATATCGCCGGCATCACGAGTCAATGCGGCACCGAGAGTCACCGCCGACATGTTCTCTGTGACAAAACGAACCGAACCGTCAGCCATCAGAACCGAAGCTCCTCCAACGTGGAACGAGAAGAACTCGCTGGAGTTGTTGGCGTTGACGAACACATTTCCCGGACATTTTGCAGCAGTACAGGTTGGCATTCCCCCCGGTACCTTCGTGGCGCTGTTGGTGGTCAGCCCGTTTGCTGTGGCACCGTCGATGGCACCTGAGTTGCCGATATCGGCCCAGCCATAACCATCACCCGGAGCCTTGTTGATATCGCGCGTCTTCGTCGATCCGAAGTACAAACCTGGACGACCGGCCGCTTCGCAGATCATCATCGTGTTCGACAGACCATCGCTGATGTCGCGAATACGGGTGATCCGCGACGTGTGCATGGCGCACGGCCAGCGGTTATCCCCTGGAGTTGAAAGCAAGTGAACTGGAGGAGGAGTGGCACCGGTCACGTAGTACAGGCTGAATCGGACGCCGCTCAGCGCCATGTAATCCGCTCGACCGAAACCACTCGCGGGAACGAGAAACCCGCCCGCAGTGGAAACCGGTGAGGCCGTTCCGAAATCGCCACCGCCGAGTCGCTTGCTGGGGGTCGAGGGGCAGACGAATGCATTGATGTCGGCTCCCGACACACCGTAGTTCAAGGGATCATCCCAGCTCTTATTGAAGTTGTACGCGTTGTACATCGGGGTTTGATCGAGATACGGCAGAATCATCTGCGACCAACTGTTCGCCCAATATGTCGGAACGACCGGAGGCTTGAATTCCCACTTTTCCGCTGGAAAGCAGGTGAAGGTGCTTTCGTAATTGTGCAAAGCCAAACCTAACTGCTTCAAGTTGTTCTTGCACTGCGTGCGGCGAGCCGCCTCGCGGGCTTGTTGCACGGCGGGCAACAACAGGGCAATCAAGACGGCGATGATCGCAATCACGACCAGCAACTCAATCAGGGTGAAACCTCGAACCAACCGCTTCGGACGTGGGGCCAACATGTCGAACTCCTCTTCTCAAGTTACGAATCGTGGAAGGAACACTCCCTCAACACAGGACTTGTTCAAAGGAGTCGCTCTTGCAAAACGACAGCTCCCTCGAACTGCCGCAGAGTTTGAGGTCGAACGATGAAGATTTTGTGAGGGGGCTGTGAGTAATCGGTGTGTTACCAGCAACATCCTGCTGGACCTGAACCGCCCACTCACAAAAACATCGCGCTGGGCAGTCGGCACGCAAGTTGCCTTGGATGCCGTTGAAAGACTCGCAACGTAGGATTAGTTTTGTTCGATGCCTGCGGCGATCGGTTGTCGGTTCGTGGTCAATCGGGCATCGCGGGTGGAAAATCTGCGAGAACCCCTTGGTTTCCTGAGTCACTTGGCGTCACGAGTGATTCATTGGTCGGAGTGAGTTGGTGCGAGAGCGCGATGTCTAGGACTGTGACGGCGGAGAGTGAAGAAGCTTGCGGCGGAACGAACGTCGCGTGGATGCCAACTTGATCGGCAAGTCTGCTGTTGATCGCGGCAGTCCGGCGGTGAACGGTCAATGGCACTGACTTTAGAAAAGTAACCCGCTGCGTGAGACATTCGAATGTAGCCACGTTTCGCCAGAACGTGGGCTGTTTGAGCGTCCAGCCCGCACTCTGGCGAGGTGCAGCTACGTCTCACTTCAGCCCGCGCGAGGTATAAAGTCAGTGCCATTGGGCGAACGGTGATCGACGTTTATTGCGAGCGAATCGCTTGACGAGGTGAAGCCGCCCGATTCTCGATGAGGCATGTGGGATCTCAAGGAGGCAACCGGAATTGATCACGGCCAGTATTCGTGGCCTGCTTGCGAGGCCGAGTTGAATTGGAAGAAGACCAGCGGTCGAGGGCATGGAGTCTGCGAGGCTCCTTCGAGACGGTGTGAGATCGTTATACTTCGCGCGGCTTGATTTGAGGCCCAGGCGAGCCGCACGCCGTCAGGCTGCGGGTTCTTAATCGCCGCAGGAAACCCGTGGCCTTACGGCACA
>JAYVOX010000783.1:0-3191 GCA_043757695.1 Schlesneria sp. | reverse complement strand
GAAGGCGGAATGGTGTTTCATGCCCTGAATCGCGGCGTTGGCCGATGTCGAATCTTTGACACGGAGGTGGACGAGACCGCGTTTGCAGACCTCGTTGCATGCCTGCGGCTGCTTGTTCCGTCGGTCTGCTTGGCGGACGAACGGCCCAACATCATCTTCATCCTGGCCGATGATCTCGGACTGGATGGCGTCGGTTGTTACGGCTCGGACAAGCACAAGACACCGCACATCGACAAGCTCGCGGCGTCGGGGACTCGGTTCGAGACCTGCTATGCCGCGCCGCTGTGTGGTCCGTCACGGTGTTTGCCGATGACCGGACGCTTTGCGTTTCGCACGGGGGCATCACGAATCAGTCCTAGCGAAACGACGGGCCGGGAGCGAAGTCGGCGAATGAGAACCCGATCGCCAAACTGCTCAAGCAGGCGGGCTACGCGACCGGCTTGGGGGGTAAGTGGCGGAAAGTCGGCGAGATGTCGCGATTCATCTACGGATCGGACAGCACCTTCACAAAATTTACAGCCACGTTGAAGGTGTCTCGACAACTGACCGCCCCTCAACTGGAAATCGGCGGGATGGAAGCGGTCGCTCCGCTGAGGATTCGCCTGAATGGCAAGACAGTCTTTGAAGGTTCGGCCGAGTTCGGATCGCGCTGGACAGAGAAAAGTTTTACGTTGCCTGCCGCATCCATAACTGTCGGCGAGAATTCGCTGGAGATCGAAAACACCGGCAAAGGCTCCGTCTCCACCCTCCCGTGGTTCGGCGTTGCTTATGTCCGACGGAAAGACAAACCAAAATAGTGGCCCCATCCGCGCCCGGCCTTGCCATCCGAGTTATCTGAATCAGAGCAGTAGCTCGGATGGCAAGGCCGGGCGCGGATGAAGACGGCTGAGGAATTACGGTTCGACGATCACGGGCATTGGGTCGCTGCCGATGTGGGCAGCGCGCGCGTCGGCTTCGGTGGCAGGCTGCCAACGCGATTCGCGGTCAGACAAAACCGATTGGCGAAAGCCGTCGAACGTCGCGGCCGTGAATGAACTCTGGCCGACGCGCACTGAGCCGAAGTCGTACCAGTTGCCGACACCGCGCCACGTCGCGTCCTTCCACAAGTGCATCAGCGGCTTGCGAGGTGTCTTGGCCGGAACCGTTCCGCCGATGAAGCAACGCTCGCAGTTGATCTCGCCGCCGGTCGCTTGCACGTCGAGGTTCAAGAACGTCACGCGCTTCGCAGTCAAAATGCAGTTGGGCGAAACTCGGACTTCGTTCTCGGTTCGTTCGCGGCGGATCAGCACGTTGTCGAGCGACACGCGGCACGGTTCGGCCGGCTTTTCGCGAGCTTGCAGGTACAACGCCTTCGCCGCCGACGATTGAATCACCGCATCGCTGACCGAATACCGGCCGGTGTCGAGGAAGAACAGATCGAAGCCGATGCAGTCGCGAATGAAGACGCGGCGATAAGTGGTCTCGCTGTTGCCGGTGTCGCAGATTCCGGTCGCGTTGCCGATCGACGTGAAGCCATCGACGCGATACTGGCACTCGCCGTGAGCACTGATGCCGTCATCGCCGCAGTCGATCGCGCGGATGTTCTCGAAGAGGACGTCGCGGCAATCGGAGAGATTGAACCCATCGTTGTACGGCCGAGTGGACGTCAGATTGCGAACGACCAGATGAGCACACTTGCCGTGCATCGCGACTCCGGCCATCCGTGTTGGCACTTCGATCTTCGCGTCGCCGATCGGCTGCCCCGGCGGCAACTTCAACCAGAACGTGCCGAAGATGTACCCGGCCCGCGCCGCTTTCGTTCGCTCAGTGTCTTTCACGAACGTCCATTCGCCCGGCTTCAAAGTGTCCGGCGACTTGAACGGTTCGCTTGGCCCCTTCGAGCAGCGACTCATCCGGTTGAGCTTGCCGTCCCTCACGAAGAACCAACGGTCGATGATCGCGTCGGTCAGCGGCATGAGGTTGTCGTTCCGAAACAGTCCCGGCTCGACTTCGACCCAGCCTGTCGGGTCAAGCGGATCGCAGCCATCCAACGTCGCCCCGTGCCCATCCAGCGTGATTGGCTTCCCCGGCTCGCCCGACTTGTCGAAGAACGCGGCCCAGTCGTGATAGACCATCGGCCGCAGATGAATCGTGTCACCGGCCATTGCCAGCCGGATCGCTCGCGAGATCGTCCTGACCGGCGCACACTGGCCATCCATCGCGTCGTCGCCGTCTTTTGGATCGACATGCAGATCAGCCGCCACCGTGATGAGCGATGACATCGCGATGACGAGGCAGCCAACCAAAACAAGTCGCGTCATGCAAAAGCCCTCGCGCCATTCACGTCACTACTTCAAGTCCGCCGGCAGTTCCGTGAGCGGCGTGAGTTCCAGAATGTCGGTTTGATACCACTGCAGGTCTTGCAGCTTCCCGGCGGCGCGATCGGCGAAGCGAAAGCCGATGACGTGCGACGGATAGTGATGCCCTTCGGCGGTCTTCTTCCATTCGCTGAAAATGTGCCGAGTATCCGTGTAGTCGATCGCGACGAGCCGCTTCGATTCTTTGTCGAAGAACAGGTCAATTGGTTCTTTGATGGACTCGGTCACGCGCAAGCCGAATGCCGGTTTGTCGGCCACGGTGATGTCGGGCAGTGTTTGAATCTTGGACTTCGGATCGAGCAGGATGCGCAGACTCCACGTCCAACACAGCACGCGGACCTTGTCTTTGTCGCGCTTCGCCGTTCCGATCCACCAGTTGCTGGAAACCTGCACGACCGACGTGCGATTCTCCTTCTCGTCCGGCGTGACGGGCGCGGCCGGGGTCGAGGTGATGAGCACTCGCTCACGAAATCGAAACAGCTTCAGCAACTTTTCCTCTCCGCCCGCTGTTGTGACGACTTCTTCGACGAGCTTCTTCGCGGCATGATCAACGTCATCCGCAACCACAAGACCTGCGAGCACGAGCATCATCATGAGAGCCGCGGACACGATGCGCATTAGATTCCTCATGTATGGTCCTCTTCCTGTTGAGTGATTTACCTTGTCTTCATCCGAGGCTCGGATGAAGACAAGGGGTCATGCCGATCACTGAGCGGCCAATCGTAGCGACTTGTATACCTCACGCGGCCAAAAGTGAGATGTTTCAGGCGAGCCGTGTGCCGTAAGGCCACGGGTTTCCTGCGGCGATTAAGAACCCGCAGCCTGACGGCGTGC
>JAYVOX010000782.1:0-3199 GCA_043757695.1 Schlesneria sp. | reverse complement strand
TCACACAGTTTCATCAGGGGTTCGGCACACGTCGAGATCGACTGAAAGATGACGAACATGATGAGGACGAACGCCGCCATTCCCCAGACCTTGTGAGTCAGAACATGGTCCAGTTTGTCGCTGCGCGTGATCGACCGTTCCGTCGGAATCGTGACGACTCCGTCGAGGACTTGCCTTGCCCACGCATACCGCGACTTGGCCTCGGCGGCGGGGACGCGCAGTCCCCCTGCCTTGAGCCGTTCGCGAGCCTCCGTCAGCGCGGCGGGCAGCTTGTCGGGATACCGCTTCGAGAACGACGCTTCGACGTGACCGCCGACATCGAGCAGCAGCCGCTCGGTCACGTAGAACGGAACTTCGGCCTCGCCCCAGGTGGTGAGACGCGATTGGAGTTGAAGTCCCTCGTCGTAGAACTCGGCGGGAAACACTCGCGGTGACGCCGGGACAGGCCGTAGCACGACGTCAAGAATGGCATTTTTGACGGCCTCGACGTGTAGGCGACGATGCGCCTCGCAGGGGATGACCGGGAGGCTCAGTCGGCGACTGAGTTCTTCGACGTTGATGCGGATGCCGCGCCCTTCCGCCACATCCCACATGTTGAGAACCAGCACGGTCGGCAGGCCGAGATCGAGCACCTGACTGACGAGGTATAGATTCCGTTCGAGGTTCGACGCATCGGCAATGCAGACCACGGCGTCGATCTTCCCCACATCCGCCTGCCGCCCGAGCAGCACTTCAACGGACACCATCTCGTCGAGCGAACGCGGTGACAGGCTGTACGTGCCCGGCAGATCGACGAGTTCCACGTCGCGACCGTCGTGGCGGAAGTGGCCGATCTTCTTCTCGACCGTCACGCCGGGATAGTTCCCGATCCGCGAATGGACTCCCGTAAGAGCGGTGAAGAGCGTGCTCTTGCCCGTATTGGGGTTGCCGATCACGGCCACCGTCAATTGCGAAGTCTCTGACGCTGGAACGGATACTGTCATGCGAGCAGCGACTTTCGTGAGTCGAAAAACTGGGGAAGCTAGATCGCCATTATCGATTCTGGGCGCGGTCGTTTCTGGATGAAGAAGGGTCAGGCCCAATGGGGCTATGAACTCTCGATCCCGATCAGCACTCGCGCCGCCTCGGCTTTGCGAAGTGAGAGGCGATAGCCGCGGAGTAGGTATTCAACCGGATCGCCGAATGGAGCGCAGCCGATGAACTCGATCTCTTCACCGAACGTCAGCCCCATTTCCATCAACCGCAAGGCGATCGCATCGTCGCCCGTCACATCGACAATCACGGCGCGTTGGCCAGCCGCTGTGAGGTCATTCAAAGTCGTCATCGTGTCAGTTCCACCAGCACGGTCGCGCACGCATCGAATCGGAGCGAGAACCGGTGTTCGTTCACCGCCAAGATGCAGGGCGAGCCGGTCTTGACCATGCGAACTTTGGCCCCTTCATGCAGGCCCATTTCCTGGAGCCGCACGACGAAGTCGGGGGAGCCATCCACGTCGCGAACACAGCCGTGTTCGCCAGTGGTCATCATTTCGAGCGGCACGAGTTGCATCGCAGTTTCCCGCAGCAAGGTGATTGACACTCAATCTCAATTTCGGCGAGGAGTCTAGCCAAGTCTAGCTCCAATTCCCAACTCGACAATGGAATCAGGCATGACTGGCGGCAGTGGGGCGGTTGCGATAGTTTCCCGCGCGGCACAATCGGCCAGCGAGTCTCCGCAATTTTTCCTTCCCTTGCATCCAGGTTTCCCACCATGCCTAAGGTCATTTGCACAGCTCTCAACACCAATGATGGCCCACACTTGAAGATTCTTCACGACGCCGGGTTTGAAGTCGTGCCAGCTCCTCAAGGGATCAACATCTACGACAATGCGAATCTGATCCCGCTCGTCCGCGACTGCGTGGCGGTCGTCACCGGGTCCGAGCCGTGGCCGGACAAAGTTCTGGCGGAATGTCCCAAGTTGCGGGTGTTGTCTCGCACGGGAGTCGGCTTCGACGCGATCGACATGGCCGCCGCCGATCGCCGTCGCGTGATCGTCGCCACGACACCCGGTGTGAATCATCACGCGGTGGCCGAACACACGATCGCGTTGATGTTCGGAATCGGGCGCGGCTTCCCGAGGCAGGATCAGCAGGTGAGAAAGTCTGCGTGGGTTCGCCCGGCCACACCGCGCATCATCGAGACGACATTGGGGCTGATGGGACTCGGCCGAATTGGTCAGGCGGTCGCGACGCGCGCGGTCGGCTTGGGAATGAAAGTCGTCGCGTATGAACCGTTTCCCAACCGGGAGTTCGTCGAAAGGTGGGGCATTGAATTGATGAGCCTCGACCAACTGCTGGCGCGTTCAGACTACGTGTCGCTCCACCTGCCGGTCGGTCCCGAGACGAAGCACATCATGAACGCCGCCGCCTTCGCCAAGATGAAGGCTGGCTCGGTCCTCATCAACACGGCACGCGGGTTGTTGGTCGATGAGACCGCCTTGGTCGCCGCGTTGCAGTCGGGCCATCTGCGCGGAGCAGGGCTGGACGTGTTCGAGGTCGAGCCACTTCCCTCCACGAGTCCGCTGCTTAACATGAACAACGTCTTGATGAGCGGCCACGTGGCGGGACTCGATCACGAATCGCACCGGGACACGCTGACCATGTGTGCCGAGACAATCGTGACTCTCTCTCGCGGCGGTTGGCCGACCGAGTGCATCCGCAACATGGCGGGTGTCACCGATTGGAAATGGTCCGAAAAGGACTGATGACGATCAGGCCCGTAACCCGCCGCGTCAGCGAGGGCGAGGAATAACAGGAGAACTGAAGTGACTTCACTTGACTGGCAACTCGTTGCGGTGGTCGCCTGCGTCTTATGGGCGGCGGCGGTCATCGCTCGTCGCGTGATACGGCTCTTCAGTGAGTCACCCGAAAAAGGCTGCGGCTCCGGCGGATGTTCGGGTTGTCCATCGAACACGCCGGGCGCAGAGTCGAAGCCCAACGATGGCTTCGTGTCACTTCAGTCGCTCATGCAGTCGAGCCAGTCGGTTCATGAAACGGATCCGCCGCGTTGAGTTTCGTATGCCAGTGTTTTGTTAAGGCGAGCGGCAAGTGTTGGCATACCCGGTCGTAGGATGGACGCCTCGTCCGTCCGTCTCAACCAGCGGCGACTCCGACGGACGAGGCGTCCATCCTACGGGTAAATCTTTTCTTGCCGCTCGCCTA
>JAYVOX010000781.1:0-3202 GCA_043757695.1 Schlesneria sp. | reverse complement strand
ACAGCTATGAACGGCTGACCAAGACGCTGCTGGAGAACCACACGTTGCTGCGTCCCGCGTTTGGGAGCCACAACCTGCGCAGCCTGTCTCACGCGCTGGCCTATGCCCAGCAGCTCAAGGTTCCCAACGGAGCGTTCGAGTTGCAGATGCTGTACGGCATGGCTGAAGAACAGGCCCGAGCCTTCACCGAGTTGGGCCATCGCGTCCGCATCTACACTCCGTTCGGACAGCTCATGCCGGGCATGGCCTATCTGGTCCGGCGGCTGCTCGAAAACACCTCCAACGATTCCTTCCTGCGACACGCCTACGACGACCGCGTTCAGATCGAAAGCCTGCTCATGAAACCGACCGAAGCCGCGAAGCACACGTTCCTCAAGCCACCACTGCCCGTCCCCGAGTTCCTCAACGAACCCGTGGCCGATTTCAGTCAAGAGGAAGTGCGCGACGCGATGCAGCACGCCCTCGAACAAGTGGCCCACGAACTGGGTCAGACGCACGCGATCAGCATCGGGGGGAAGGCGATTCACGCGCGACCGATTTTCCTGTCACGCAACCCCTCGTCGAAAGATCAGATTGTCGGTCGGATTGCCTGCGCCACACACGACGACTGCGAAGCGGCGGTCGCAGCGGCGCGACGGGCCTTCACCGGCTGGTCGCGAACGAACGTGAAATACCGGGCGGAATACCTCGAACTGATCGCCCGCGAACTCCGGTTGCGACGCTACGAACTGGCCGCCTGGATGGTCTATGAATGTGGCAAGCCGTGGGCGGAAGCCGACGCCGACGTGTGCGAGGCGATCGACTTTTGCCTGTACTACGCGCAGCAGATGATCCGTTTGGACGAACCGCTGCACGTCGATCTGCCGGGAGAAGAGAACCGCTACTTCTATCGAGCGCGCGGCGTGGTGGCGGTCATCGCGCCGTGGAATTTCCCGTTGGCGATTCTCACCGGCATGACGGCCGCCGCGATCGCGGCGGGCAACACCGTCGTGATGAAGCCCGCGGAACAATCGTCCGCCGTCGCGTCCAAGTTGATGGAGATCATGCACTCGGTGGGACTCCCTGAGGGGGTCGTCAATCTGCTGATGGGAATCGGCGAAGACATCGGGCCGCAACTGGTCGGCAGCCCCGACGTGGACATGATCGCCTTCACCGGCTCGCGCGAAGTGGGGCTGGCGATCAACGAGCAAGCCGCCGCGACGCACGGTGCACAACACGGGGTAAAGCACGTCATCGCCGAGATGGGCGGCAAGAACGCGATCATTGTCGATAACGACGCCGATCTGGACGAAGCGGTCCTCGGCGTGATCCAGAGTGCGTTCGGATACGCCGGTCAAAAGTGTTCGGCCTGTTCACGAGTCATCATCCTCGCGGACGCTTATGACGAGTTCCTCGCGCGACTGATCGAAGCGACCAAGTCGTTGAAGGTTGGTCCCGCACAGCTCGCTTCGACCGACATCGGTCCCGTGATCGACGAAGACTCGGTCACGCGGATTCTGAAGTACATCGAGCTGGCGGAGACTCAAGGCGGACGTTTGGTGCTGGGTGAAATCGATGCCAAACTTAGCGAGCGAGGCTACTTCGTTGGTCCCCACATTTTCGTCGATCTCGCCCCCGACTCGAAGTTGGCTCAAGAGGAAGTCTTCGGCCCGGTCCTCGTGGCCTTCAAAGCCCGGGACATGTCCGAAGCCCTGTCCATCGCCAACGGCACGCCATTCGCGCTGACCGGCGGCTGCTATAGCCGCAGCCCCGCGAACCTCAAACGAGTTCGCCAAGATTTCGCCGTCGGCAACCTCTATCTCAACCGCCCGATTACCGGGGCCTTGGTCGGTCGCCAACCGTTCGGTGGCTTCAAGCTGAGTGGTAGCGGCAGCAAAGCCGGTGGCCCCGACTACCTCAAACACTTCTTGATTCCGATCAACGTCACCGAGAATACGTTGCGTCGAGGCTTTGCCCCGGCTGCGAACTGAGTCGGTGCGAGTGGCAGGATTACCGGCGTGATTGCGAGCGGCCGGGTCGCGCGGCCACCCTGCTCTGGCGCAGCGACTCGAACACCGCGCGCTGTGGCCACGGTCGGTTCCACCCGTCGGCCTGCGTGATTTGAATTTGACTCACTTGGACCGACAGCGTTCCTCCCCGTTGAGACCTCGACCATGACGGCCTTCAGTGCCAACCTGAACAAAGTGGCCTTGCTGCGAAACACGCGGGACAACGGCCTGCCGGATGTGTGCCGTTTGGCACGCGTGTGTGCTGCTGCGGGAGCGGCCGGAATCACCGTGCATCCTCGGCCGGACGAACGTCACACGCGGCCGGGCGATGTCCGTGCGTTGCGGTTGCTCACGCGCGAACTACGTGTGGAGTTCAACATCGAGGGCTATCCGACGGACGATTTCTTACGTCTGGTCCACGACGTTCGCCCGGAGCAATGCACGCTCGTCCCGGATGCTCCCGATCAGAAGACCTCGGATCACGGCTGGGATGTCGTGGCTCAGCGCGAGCTACTACAGCGCGTTGTTCCCCCGTTGCGCGCGGCCGGGATTCGAGTCTCCCTGTTCATGGACCCCGATCCCGCCGCAATCGAGTTCGTTCCCGAGACCGGTGCCCATCGCATCGAACTCTACACCGAACCGTATGCCCGGTCGTTCCCGCTTTCCCACAAAGCCGCGTCACTCGCCCAGTACGCCGCAACAGCGGAGGCCGCGCACCGTTTGGGCCTCGGCGTGAATGCCGGCCACGATTTGAACCTCGACAACCTCGGTGAGTTTCTGTCGTGCGTGCCGCACGTCGAAGAGGTCTCCATCGGACACGCTCTGATTGCCGACGCACTCGAACTCGGCCTGACCGAAGCCGTGCGGCGCTACGTGGCGATCTGCGCGTCGTCGGCAACCTGACGCACGCAAGAGCCTCGTCGATCTGGCGGGGTGGCCCGGCGCCAGGTGCCACCGGCGAACATCCGGTTGAAGTAAACTGTCCGATGTCGGGTGCCACTGGCAGTGCTTTGACTGCCAGTGCTCTTCCAAGCCACTGGCGGCTCAGAGCAGCCGCCAGTGGCACCCGGCGCGAAAGAACACTGGCGATGCAAAGCCATCGCCAGTGGCACCCGGCGGGACCAGACCGAGTCTTGCCAGCGTCGGTTGAAGGCTTCGATGTCGGCCTGAAAGCCGCGCGACAAGGGCGGGGCGAACACCGGCGTGACCTTCCG
>JAYVOX010000780.1:0-11985 GCA_043757695.1 Schlesneria sp. | reverse complement strand
TCGGCAGTTCGGTCTTCGCCTGATTGAAGACGGTCTCGACCTGCTTGCCTGCGGCGGTCTCGGCATCGAAGAGCGTCTTCGCGACCGTCTGCTGTTCGAGCGCGGACGCCTGACCCTTCTCGGATTGAACGATCGTCTTGACGGAGGCATCGAAAGCTTCCTGAGCCTTCTTGACCGCTTCGATTTCCTTGGCCAATGCCGCATCGGCGTCAGCCTTCTTTTTCTTGAGAGCCTCGTCGTCCGGCTTGGCGTCGAGTTCCGTTTTCGCCGCAGTGGCGGCAGCCTGCGCCACGTCCTGTTTCGGCTTGGCTTCGGTCAGCGCCTTCTCCATCGCCCCCTTTTGTTCGACCGCCTTCTTGGTGGCCTCTTCACGTTCCTTGAAGTTCTTCTCAGCCGCTTTGAAGCCCGCATCGGCCAACGCCACGCGAGACTTTGCCACAGTGTCATCGTCGGTCAGCTTGAGGACGTTTCGCTGCGAGGCGATGTTCCCCTTCATCTCGACCACGGGGTTCGAGTCAATCTTCCACAGACGGGCATTGGGTCCACCGGCCGTGACGACGAACTGGCCATCCGGCTTCACGGCCAGACCGGTGATCGGGGCGCCGTGATTCTGAGCGCGAGCCTGCGCTCCGTTGGCGATCTCCCAGACTCGCCACGTGGCGTCCGTGCTGGCCGAGACGAGTTGCGTTCCGGCGGGCAGGAGCAGCGCGAGCGAGTTGGCCGGCGCGGTGTGGCCCTTCATCTCAACCACGGCCTTCACCGGCTCGGCCGCCTTGTCCCCCTCGGCGGGCTTCGGTGCTTCAAACGGCACGGCCCAACCGCGAATGAAAAAGTCCCCTGCGTGGCCGGAGAAGATGCGTGTCCCATCGAGGTTCAGCGCGAGACTCGTCACTTCGTGAGGCGTCTCCAACGAACCGGCTGCTGCCCCATCAGCGACGTTCCACAGCTTGATCGTCTTGTCTTTCGCACCGCTGAACAACTTGGTCGAGTCGGCCGAGAACACCAACCCGGCAACCGGTCCCGCATGTCCGGCCAGCATTTTCTTCGCGTTTGGATCGGCGAGGCTTTGCAGCACGAGCGAGTTGTCTGCCCGACCGATCGCCACCCACTTGCCATCGGTCGAGACGGCCATCGCCGTGACGGCCTGATCCTGAGCGAAGGCACCTCGCGACACGTTCGACGCCCGCTGCCACAGCTTCACCTCCCGATAGCCCGCCGACGCCAACAGATTCTCCTGCGGGTTGAATGCCAGCGCGTGAACGAAGTCGCGGTGAGCGGCACCGCGCGGATAGAACGGTTTGTCACCGAGCTTGATCGTCGCCAGCGCGGGGTCTTGCAGCCGAGTCACGTACTCACCGGTTGCCACGTCGTAGAGATCGATCTGGTTGGCCCGACCGCATGCGGCCCAGCGTCCCCACGTCGAGAGCGCCGCGCTGTAGATCGAGTTCATGCTCGACGGAACCGACTGCCACGGCACGACCGACATCCCGCTGCCCATGCCAGCCGTCGCGCCCTCTTCAATCCACTTCTTGAGAAGTCCGAGTTCCTGCGGCGTGAACGCGGCGGCGGAGACCTTGTTCGGCAACGGCGGCATCACCGGGTCCATCGCGCGCGACGCGACGTTGAAGATCAGGCTCTTGTTCGGATCCTTGGCCACGACGGCCGGTCCTCGCTTGCCCCCCTTCAACATCGCGGGGACATCTTCCAGCACCAGTTTGCTTTCGGCGATGGCCACGTTGTGGCAGGCCACACACTTCTCATCAAGGATCGGCTGAATGTCCTTCTCGAACTCCACGGGTCGCCCCAGATTGACGGCTGCCGGTTCGATCGAGCCAGCCTTCTTGGCATCTTGGGCCTGTGCCGACAGGCCACTTCCGATCAACGCCAACATCGAGAGAGAGATGATAATTCGCATGTTGCACCCTTGGAGTGCGGCAATTCATCGCCGCTTTGGTTTCTGTCTGCTGTGCCTTGTGAGAAATGAAAGCGGCGATGAATCGCCGCACTCCACAATTACTTGATGACCTTCAACGTGACCGGTTGATCGACCGCCGCCTCGCCCTCCCATTGGGCGACGGCGCGGATGACCATGTTGACGAGTTGCACCTCGGGGGCATCACCCGCCGCTTCAACGAAGATCGAAGCCGCCGATTGTTCTGCCGGAATCGTGACCGGCTCGGCTTTGACGCCCGCGTTTCCCGGAGGCAGTGGTAGCGTGAGCGTCACCGGGCCGACGAAGCCGTTCTGGCGTTTGACCTCGCACTTCACTTCGACCTTGGCCCCCTGCTTGATGTTGCCCCCGTCGGCCGGAGTGGCGGTGACCGTGTAAGGAGCCGCTTTGACCGTGATGACGATGGGTGTGGTGGGCGGATGGAACTGAATGTTGGCCACCTTGGCATACGCATCGGCCGCCTTGAAGCGGGCGTCGGTGGCGGCCTTCTCGGCGATGGCCGCCTTGTTTTTGTCATCGGCCGTTTTGAGATCGGCTTCCGCCTTGTTCTTCGCTTCGTCCGCTAGTTTGGTCACGGCGTCGGCATCGACGCGCGCCTTCTCGGCGGCGGTCTGTGCGTCGGTGGCGGTCTTCACGGCGGTCTGAGTTTCGGTCAACTTCTTCTCGGCGGCCGCTTTGACCTCCGCGTTGTCGCCCGCGTTCTTGAGTGCCTCTGCGGCAGCCTTCTCGGCGGTCTGAGCATCGGCCAGCGTCTTGTCGGACAGCGTCTTGACATCGGTCAGCTTCTTGAGATTGGCCGTATCATCGGTGGCCTTTTTGAGGGCCGCATCTTTGACCGCCGTTGCCGCCTTGAGAGCCTCGGCCGCAGCCGCAGCCACTAGCTCGGCGGCGGTGAACTCCACCTTCGCGCGATCGGCCTTCGCCGGGTTCTTGCGGTACGAGACCTGAGCCTGACCAGCCAGATACATCACGTAGGTTCCCGCCGGGACGTTGGGCGGTATGAAGACGCGGAAGACTTCGTCGGTCTTCTCCTTCGCGATCGCCTTGTTCTCGACCTGAGTATTGGGCGGCTGGCCGACGAACGTCAGCGTGACCGGCTGATCAAAACCATTGCGTCGTGTGACCTTCACCGGAATCAGAATCTGCCGGTTGTGATTGGCCTCCACGCGATGCACATCCGTGGTGAGTTGGTACGGTGAAAGCTCCTCGACGACGGAAAGCTCAATCGACTGAGCGACTCGCGCGTCTCCCGGCTGATTCGCGACGGCGGCGTTCCAGATCACGGTGCCGTATCGGACGGCATGTGCCACCTCGCGAGCGGCCGCGTTCTTGGCGGCGTCCGCCTGTACGACGACCGCCTTCGTTTCGTTGATCTTGGCGTCGGCGGCAGCCTTGGCATCGGCCACCGGCTTGTGAGCCGCGGCGGTTGCCGTCACCTTGGCCTCGGCATCGGCCACCTTTTTCTTCAGAGCCTCGTCGTCGGTCTTCGCGGCGAGTTCCGCTTGTGCGGCCTTCAACGCTTCGTTGGCTTTCGCCAAATCATCGGCCGGTTTGACGAGTGCCTTCTCCGCAGCGGTCTGAGCATCGACGGCTGCCTTGGCTGCCGCCTGAGCCGTCGTCAACGCTTCGGCAGCGACGGGATCATCGATCCGCGCCTTGGCGACCAGCTTGATTGTCCCGGCCCACGCTGGAGCATCTTCAGCCGATGAGAAGACCAGCACGCCGCTCGATGGCGTGGCACCAAAGCTGATCTCGCGGCAGGCGACTCCCGGAGGCAGGCCCTCAGCCGTGACCGTGATCGGGCCAGCGAAGCCGTCGCGTCGGAAGGCCATCACGTTAACCGGGAAATGATCGCCTCGACGCAATGTGATTCCCGACGGTGCAGCCTGACGGGCTCCCGGCGGCGTGAGAGCCGTCGCAATCGCGGCCACTCGAAAATCGGGAGACTCCCGGCGGAGGACGAGTCGGTATTGAAGGCTCGCGTCGCCGCGCGTGCTGCCGTAACGGTCGCGCAGAGTGAGGCGATAGCTGCCGTCGGCCGGTGCCACAAACTTCACGGCCGAATCGTCGTTGACGGTGTCGAACAGATTGGCCAGCGGATTGGCGGGATCGTCGTCGAGCGCGCTGATGCGCGTCAGAACTTCCTCGCCCTTTTCGTTCTTCTTCACTTGGTCCAAGACCACAACCGGGTCCGCTGCGGAACCGGCCCGATGCGCGATGACCTCGATCCAGAACGCATCCTTCGCCTTGGCCTCGAACACAAAACAATCAACATCATTTCGCGTCGCGAACTGTCCGGCGATCTCACCCGGTGCCGTGATCGGTTGCGACTGCGCGCCCAAATTGTTGGGCTCCACTTCGAGGACCGAGGCCGCTCCACTCAGATGGACCATCACGGCGTTGGACGGGCCCACGGGCGACGCGATCGAAAACGGAACGGCATCCATTCCGGCGGAGAACGGCTCGAGGACCGTCTTCGCATCGAGCGTGTCCCCCTGAGCGGGAAGCGCGATCGAGACAACCAGCTTCTCCAGCGGCCGACCGCGCGAGACGATGTCCGACGGCTGGCCTCCGGGAAGGTTGCGTCCGTAAACCGTGTACTGCCCGTTCGAGCCGGGCAGTCCCGCCGGAGGGACGATGAAATCGATGTGCGGTCCCGTCGTCAGGCTCAAGCGATACGGATAGTCCTCGCCACCCGCAAACACGAAGTCGTACAGCTTCACGAGGTACTCGCCGTCCGCGGGCAGCGTCACGTCGAGCAGAGCGTCCTTGCTGACGAGCGTGTTTCTGGCGATGGCCAGTCGTTTTCCCGACGGGTCGTACAGTTCAAGTGTCGCGTCAAGCTTCGAGTCCAAACGCCGGGCCGCGCAATCACCGAGGACGCGCTGTCCGGCTTTGCCTGTGAACTTGAACCAGTCGATGTCGGTCGCCCCGTTGATGCGCCCGTTGACGGTCTGATTGAGTTCGACCGCCCCCGCCACTTCCTTGGTGTTGTTCGGTTCGGTTTCGTTTAGCTCCTTCCGAGCGCCTACGACGAACGTGCGCGGGTTGCTGATCCCGAAGAAGCCCACCGCGCGGACCTCGTAATTCCCCGGTGGAACGTCGGCGGAGACAGTCACCGCAAACTGATTGGCCACCGGTGTCGGCTTGCCCGCGACATCCTGCATCTTCTGCGCGGCGACGATCCCCGAATGATTGAACAGCAGCCGGTTGACCTCTTCGAGTTCGAGGCCGTTGGTGATCGTCAGGTCGGCCGCAGTACCGGCTTGAACGCCCGGCGGGAACACCGCCAGCAATCGAGTCGAAGGCAGTTGAGCCTGTGCGTTTGAGGCGACTGAAATCAGCAGGCCGAGGGCCAATGCAGACCAGAGTCCAATGTGGCGACTCTCGAAAGGAGCGATCTTTCGCATGGTCGAATCCTTGAGGGCGATGGTAGGCGGATTTCAGGCGGGTTGGCGGGTAAGACAACAGAAGCCCGGCCATCAGTGCCGCCGGGCTTCTGCCGAAATCGTCGCAGGTTGCGGGCAGCACCATCAGTGGTTGAACAAAAACTCTTTCGAGTTGATCAGCGCCCAGATGATGTCTTCGTAGGCGATCTTGGGGGTGTCCTTATGCTTCTCGACGTGGGCGAGGGCGATCTTCATTTCCTCGGCGTCCGGTTCGCGGCTGTAGACCCAGCGATAGAGTTCCTTGATCTTGGCGTCGGTCGGGCGATCCTTGTCGTTGGCGAACTTGCCCGAGCGACCGTTGCCGTCGGCGATCTTGCCCTGCACTTCGCTGCTGTTCAGGAGATGCAGACTCTGCGCGAGGTTGGCCTCTTGCGATCGCTCGCACTCGCACGCGGTATCGCCCTGTGGCTGGCCGAACACCTTGAGGAAGTAGACGTTCTGAGCCGCTCCCGGATCGGGCAACTGCATCGAGCGGGTTCCGGCCGGCATGCCACCAAAGGCTTGGCCGGTCGCCGTCACTTGATGGAACGCGTCGTAGAGAACTTCGGCCGTGAGTCGCTTCGGGTAGTAGCGCGAGAAGTTTTGCTTGTCCTTCAAGTTGTACTCGTTCGGCAGCGAACTGAGCTGGTACGTCGAGGATCGACAGATTGTGCGGACCAGATGCTTGAGATCGAACTTGTGCGAGATGAAGTCCAGGGCCAACTTGTTCAGCAACTCAGGGTTGGCCGGTGGATTGGTCTCGCGCATGTCGTCTTCGGGTTCGACAATGCCGCGACTAAAGAAATGCTTCCAGTAACGGTTGACCAGCGCCTTGGCGAAGAACGGATTCTGAGAGTCTGACATCCAGTCCGCCAACAGCACGCGAGGATCATCATCGGACGTGACGGTCAGCGGTTTGTTACCGAGTCCGGCAGGTGCCAGCATCTTGCCGGTTCGTTCGTTGCGAGCCTGAGCCGGGCCTTGATTGTCGATGGTGAAGATGCGTTTGTCTCGCATGGCATTGTTGCCGCCGATGATGTTCTTGCGGCCGACTCGACTGAAGAACGCGGCGAGACTGTAGTAGTCGTCTTGGCTCCATTTCTCAAACGGGTGGTGATGGCAGCGCGCACACTGGATGCGCAGCCCGAGGAACAGTTGCGACACGTCCTCGACCTGCTCGTTCGGCAGATCGACCTCGCGATACCACGCGACCGGCGGATTGTCGTCGGCGTTGCCCGAGGCGGTCAAAATCTCACGCACGAACTGATCGTAAGGCTTGTTGTCATAGAGGCTCGACCAGATCCACTTGTGGAAACCGTAGGTCGGAGCGGTCTGATCGTTGGCGCGTTTCTTGTTGCGAAGCACGAGATTCCATTTGTTCGCGAAGTAGTCGGCGTAGGCTGGGGAATCGAGGAGCTTGTCAATGACCTTGTTTCGCTTCTCAGGATCCGCGCTGGCGAGGAACTCGGCCGCTTCGGCTTCCGTCGGCAGTGTGCCGGTGATGTCGATGTACAGGCGGCGCAGGAACGTGCCGTCATCGCAGACGGGTGAGGCCGGGATGCCGAGCACGTCCAGCTTGCCCACGACCGCCTCGTCGATGAAATTCTTGAGAGCCGGCTTCACGGCGATCTCAGCCCCGAGCGGGATCGTCGAGCGGAAGACCGCGACTTGGCCCTGGTATCGCGCCATGATGGCCACTTCACCGGCAAGGTCGAGCGTCTTGACGAGGCCCGTCACGCTGACCTCCGCCATTTCGGGATCATTGGCCTCGAACAGCGCCATGCGAGTCACGTCTTCCGTCGAGCCATCACTGTAGGTGGCCATCACGGTGATTTGCTGATCGGCACCGCGGTCCATCAAGCGGCCGTCGGGGAGGCACTTGATACCGGCCACAACAGGATCCTTGTCCGAACCGTAGGGCATCCCCTGCTCAATCCATCGGTGGATGAGGCGATACTCGTAGCCATCCACTTCCATGCGCTTGCCGCCGCCGTGAGGCGACTTTCCGACCGGCTTCGTCAGCAACAAACTTTGTCCGGGAGAGGTCGGGAAGATCCGACGACCGCGACCTTCTTTCACGAGGAACTCGTGATCGTCCTCGGGGAAGAAGCCGAGCAAGCCGAGCTTGAAGCCGTTCTGCCCGCTGGCCTTGCCGTGGCAGCCGCCACTGTTGCAACTGAGCTTTGTGAAAATCGGAACGATCTGGTTGGGGAAGTTGATCGGGATGTCATTCGCCACCCCGGTGACTTCGACCGGAATCTCGGCGGCGATGTTGCCTGAGGCCACGGCCTTCACGACGGCCTTGCCATCCTTGATTGGCGTCATGTGTCCGGTGGCATCCACCAGCACGACACCGGTTGGCTCGGACGTGTACTGTACTGATCGGGTCTGATCGCGAAGCTGGCCGCTCGAGTAGATGCCGGTCGCGAAGAGTTGCTGCCGTCCGTCACGACTTCGTAGCAGGACGCCCTTGCCTTCGACATTCGGCTCCAGTCGAAGCTGCGTCAGTTGGCCGGGATCACCCAGCCCCTTGGGTGGAGCCGCGAAGGTTTCACGTCCAACACCAGCCAGCATGGCGAGTGCCAGCACTCCAACCGACAATCGACAACATCGGAACGCTCGATCGTGCATGGTCAGTTCCTCATGCCGCAGGGCAACGAACAGGTGGAAACATCAACGCGGGGGTTCAAGCGGCAGAGTGGGTGTCCACTATTTCTGCTCGCTAAGATTCTTCATGGGCAGGTTGCCGAGGGGATGCCTTGGCGAGTTCAGGAGAGTTTTTTGAGGCGGGTTCTAGTGCAAGCAGGCAGCCAACATATCGACACCCGCCGCTTTGTCAAGCTGTTGCGATGAAGTCGTCCATGCGGAAGCGGCCAGTTTTCGAGGGTTGCACAACCCGGTTCGGTCGTGCCCGTCGTAATGGTTGTAGCGGCCGGTTCGAATTCAACTCGAAGGGCCTGACCACGGAAGGCACGGAAACTCATGGACGAGGTCGGAAACAAAGCCTGTAGTGATCTGCTGGGCCAACCAGACCGCCTGCCGATCGGTCGCGATCTGCCGGACGCTCGCCATGAATAATCCGCAATCAGCCTCCTGATTGGACTGGCTCTCCCCGCAAGGCCGGGGCGAGGGGACCAGAGTCGGCTCCAGTTCGGTTTTGATTCGTGGAGATTCGTTTGATTCGTGGTTCAAACTCCGCTCTTGGGTTGCGGGTTTCCCGCGCTGGGTCATTCAATGATCGGTTCAACGAGCAGGTGCTTGGCAGCAGGGAGACCGAGCGTGACGGGTTGTCCGGCGATCAGCGTGGTCACGATGCCCGCTTCGGCCGAGTTCTCACTGACGGTTCCTTCCGCCTTCAGCACCACGCCGGCGTCGCTCAGAAATCGGAGGAACTCGGCTCCTTGATCGACGACGCGCACGATCCGTATGCGCGTACCGGCCGGAACGGTGGACAGCGGGACCGCGCGATCGGTCTGTTCGCGCAGGACTCCATCGGCCGATGGGATCGGGTCTCCATGCGGGTCCGAAGTCGGCTGCCCGAGGAACTGATCAATGCGGTCGATCAGGGCATCGCTCACGGCGTGTTCCATGTTCTCGGCCTCTTCGTGAACCTGGTCCCACGACAGATCGAGTGTCTTCACGAGGAAGAGTTCGATGAGCCGATGTCGTCGCACCATCCGCATCGCAACCGCGCGGCCGGCGGGAGTCAGACAGACTCCTTCGTAAGGCCGGTACTCGGCGTGACCCGCTTCGGCCAGCGTCTTCATCATGCTGGTGACGGTCCCCGGCGCGACCGACAGTGCGGTAGCGAGTTGTCCAGTCGTGACCCAATCGACTCCCGTTCGCTGCGTCGTTTGCAGCGTGGCCTTCAGATAGTTCTCAACGGTGAGCGTGGTCATGGAAGCGAGCGATCTCGATGCGAGGACGGGCACCCGAAAATAAGGTGTGGCATTCTTACGAAGTCCTCTCAAGGAGCCAACAGCAGGACGGCAGGAGTCCGGGATCAGGGGTCAGGAGTCAGGGAACAGAATGGCGTTCGGATGGTTTCTCTTGACTCCTGATCCCTGCACCCTGCCGCCGCCCGTTCCTCCCGCCGGGGATTTTCTGGATGGCATGGGCCGTGACTGCCGATGGAATGAGTTGTGTCGGAAAGTCTGCGCGAGCGGCTCGGTGGGACTCGCCTCGGTTGAAGGTTTCGGGGCGGGCCGGTTGTTCGCCAACAGTACTTGTCAGCCGATATTCAGGCCGGTTCCTGCCTCACCTGTGTTTTCCACACGCTGCCACGCGAGACCGTTCCATGTTGTGTTCACGCCGACCCAGCCGATGGCTCACTGCGATTTTTGCGGCAGTAATCGCCGGAGAAGTCTGCGTTCCCGGCGAGGTGTCGGCGCAAGGACCGCGTTCGAATTACAAGACGATCACGTGGCGTGCGGCCGAGACGACCAAAGACAACTGCGTGGCCATCCTGGGTGAGATCGCCACGCCGGGAGCTTATTGCCTCGACCCGCGAGCGCTGACCGTGCAGTCGTTGGTTCGTCGAGCGGGCGGCGTGACGGAAGAGGCTTCGATGGCGATCCGCCTCATTCGCCATGATCGCGTCAACCAGACGCTGTTCTTGTCTCCGCACACCGACACGCCGCTGCTGCCGGGGGATGTCCTGATCGTGGAGTCGAAGCGGGCGTTGCTCGGAACAACGAAGGTGATGAACGTCAGCCAGTCCTCGAACGCGGTTCGACCGGCAGCAACCGGCACGAATGAGCCGCAAGGAATTCTCGTCGCTTACCTGAACGTCCTCGACCGACCCGTCATCGTGAAGTTGCGTACGGAAGAAGCGCAGCTCGATCACATCATGCAACTGCTCGGCCAACCGATCGAGTTGGCCGCCTCGGTGCGAGTCCTCGGTCCCGAGCGAACGGCCAGCGCAGCGAACACAGCGACGGCCGCTCCCAAATTGACTAACGGATCCGTGCTGGTCTTTCCGCGCGGCTCGGTCAATCGCAACAAACTCCCGGCGAATTTGCCCAAAGCCTATGACTCCGAGATCGCCGCCGGTGCATTTCCATCGTTGATCGGTGGTGCGCTGGGACAGTCGGCCGAACTCCGTAGCGTCGGACAACTCGCTCCGTTGATGATCGCACCGGGGCACGACGCGGTTTCTTCACTTGCTCCGTTGAGAGAACTGGCTCCGTTGAGAGAACTGGCTCCGGCCCGTCAGGCTCAACCACCCGCCATGAACCTGCCCGCGTTCACGACCGATCCGCCGCCATCGGAGTTCCAATATCCCTCGTCGCGCGCCGAGTCACCCGCGCTACAGATTGAAGCCCAGCCCTCGCAGACACTCGCACCACAACAGCCGCTCGTCTCAAGTCGGCCACGCGTGGCAACGCTCCCCTTCGCGGGATCAGCGCCGATGCGCAGCTCATCCAGTCGCGGGCCGATCGAACTCGACCTGGACGCGCCGCCGCCCGCAGAGGCCGCACCGTCGCGATCTGGCAACCAGCGGTCCATCGAACGGATGGAATCCGCGCCCTCACTTCCAACCGCGCCTAGGTCGCCGAATGCACAGGGAGCATTGGAAACGCTGACCGGAACCGGCAATCAAGCTCACTCCACCGGCAGCGACCTTGCGGGGAACGAAGGTGGCGCGTCACCGTTCACCGCAGGACAGATGTTCGGCATTCTGGCTACCGTCTCGGGCTTGATCGGCGCGGCGTTGTTGGCACGCCGACACTTCAACATGCCAGAGGGATCGGTCACGTCGTCCGCTTCTGATCGAGACGCCGCCCACGCGTCGCCGACTCCGATTGAGGTCGCTCTCGCGGCCACCAAGGGAACCGTGTCGCTCGCGAAAGCACGAGCTGCTGAAACGGAAAGCGACTCGGCCGCAAGGTCGAGTTCTCTCGTCGAATCGACCGAGTCCACGAGTTCGCAACCCGCGACTGTGCTGTCGTCCAGTTCACAGCCCATGAGCCTGGGAGACCTCGACCAACTCATCAAGAACACGTTGCCACTGCGGGAAGAGGCGTCGGCCTTTCCACTCGGCATCATTCTGCAAGGTCGCCTCGCACCCAGGCCCGTTTATCGCGTCGATCGAGCGGCTGAGAACGTCCTCGGAGCGGGTCCTCACTTCGCATCGAGCGACAACTCGTCGAAGAACACTTCCGGACGCTTCGACGCGATCGAACAGTCGGACTCGACCACCGAGCATCTGGAACTCGACACGCACTCCGCTGCCGAGACCCGTCTTTCAGGCCCACACTTCGGACGACGACGCAGCGGCGCGAAGACCGTCAGCGTGGGTGAGTCCACACACGCCGCGATGCCGGTCGCACCCACATCCGCTCAGTCCACACCGTTGGCAGACGCACTTCGACAGTTGCAGGGAGACCGACCATCGTGAGCATCGGACTGGATTTGGGGACGACACTGTTTCGATCAATGCGCAGCACGGGAACGGAACTCGTCGGCCGCCAATGCGGTGCCGTCTACAGCGTGCTGGCCGACACCGTCAGCCATCGTCGCTTGTTGGAACAGTCGGGCGTCCGCTTCGCCACGTGTGGCAATGATTTGGTGTTGTTTGGTCAGCCCGCCGTCGAATGGGCCGAC
>JAYVOX010000779.1:0-3211 GCA_043757695.1 Schlesneria sp. | reverse complement strand
TCGGGTTTGAAGTCTTCTTCTTTCTCGCGTCGAACTTGACGTATTTATACGGCCCGATGTCGCTCTATCCACAGACCTGGAGCGGCCTCGTGGAATGCTATGTTGCCGCCTGGCCGTTCTTCCGCAATGCCCCACTCAGCACGCTCGCCTTCACCGCGTTGCTGTTCGGCCCTTTGGGTGCCGTCGTGCCAAGGGCCGAGGGCGTTCTTCAGCAAGACGCGCCTGCGAGAGAAGTCCCAGTCCCGGCGAAGTGAGTTCAGCTCCAGTGTGATGCAAACTTGGGGTTGCACACACGTCAGGGGTCAGGCACTTCGGAATTCGGAATTGGCCGACTTCAGCCGATGTTTCCTCAGAAACGTTGCTCGGCCAATTCCGAATTCCGAAGTGCCTGACCCCGGCCCCGCCCGGCCCCGCGTGAGGTAGAACCGCTGACCAACTGCCTCAGAGGTTCTGCAACGTTCAGTTGGCCAGTGGGAGGGCGATGGCTCGCGCGTGCGTGGCGCTGAGAGCGACGGCTTCGGTGAACTCCAAGTCGCGCAGGCCCGTCGCGAAGTCGTTCAGTTTGACCGGCTCTTCACCACGGATCGCTCCGACAAACTCGGCCTCCACGCGCCAGCTCCCGAGTGTCTCTGCGGGAAGCGTGACTTGACGCAGCTCGGTGTCACCCATGCGTGCGACGAACACTTGGTCGTGGTCGCCAAACATCACCTTGACCGTGCCGACCGATCCGTACAAATGGATTTGCTTGCGAGGGCCATTGAGTGTTACGCCGCTGAAGTGATACAGCCCCTGTGCACCGGTCTGACCGTACTGCGTCATGACGTGAACGCAATCGGGAACTGTCACGCGCAGATCGCCATCGCCTTGCGGATTCGGCCGCGACGGTTCAAACGTCTCTGTCTGGGCGTAGACCCGCGCGGGTTGAGGAATCCAACGTGAGACCACTTCGTGCATGATCCCCAGCGTCAACACGTTCACGCCGCTGATCGTGGAGTCCTGACGCCAGTGCAAGAACTTGCTGTAGTCGTGGAACTGATCGTCGGCACCAGTCACAACCACTTCACGCAGGTCACCCAAGAAACCCGTCTTCAAAATGTGAGACAGTTCGGTCTGGCACTCCAGCCCGAATGGACTTGGCACGAGCATCGCGATCTGGTCGGGCTGAGCCAACGAGGCCGCGACCATCTGCCGCGCTTCCGCCACATTGCGAGCCATCCGCGCTTCGCACAGGACGTGCTTCCCGGCGGTCAGCGCCGCACAAGTGACCTCACAGTGCAGGTTCGGCCACGTACCGACGACGACAGCGTCGATGGCATCATCGGCAATGAGGGCCTGCCAATTGGGATATTGATTGGGGATGTCGTAATCGCGAGCCACGCGGGCCGTCGAATCCGCCGTCCGATTGACGACTCCCGCCAGTTCCACTCCCGGAATGGCGCGCAACCCCGGAATGTGCCGCTTGCGCGTGTTGTCACCCGTACCCACCAGTCCGACTCGCAATGCTCGATTCGTCATGCCACACCAATTTTTGCCGAACAAATTCCAACGCCAGATCATTCACAGAATCGGCGACGCGGATGAATCGAACCGCCGGTCAGAAATGAAGGCGTCGGAGTCTAACTTCTGACTGCGAAAACAGCCAATAGCTTTGACACGCGTCCGATTTGTCACCCACGCACGCCGGCCGCAATCAACAACGGCCCACTTCGCGGCGTTCATTCACAATCGTCTGTGAGGCGAATACCATCCCGCCATGATTGCTCAGTTTGCGTTGTTGCTGATCTTGGGAATGAGCCTGATGTGGGGGCTGATGCCGCGCGCGCGGGTCACGTCCGGCTTCTTCCGTATTCAGATGCTGATCGTGCTGGGCTTGAGTGTCCTTGCGCTGCTCACGCTCGGCCGGTTGGTGGACTTGTCTGGCGAGCCGCTCACAGATCAGTGGCTGCTGGCCGCACGCGTGGCCACCGGTGCGATCGCGTTCGTCGCGTATGTTGGCTCGGTCGTGTGGACACTCGACCGGCGACCCGCTGGAGCGACGTGCGTCTTTACGATTCTCATTGCGTCGCTCGTGAGTGTGATCCTGTCGCGAGGCGGCTTCGCTTGGTTGGCCACTCCCGCCGGAGCGTTCTTGTTTCTGTCGCAACTCGCCACGGCCGCAGTTCTCGGAGGGGCTGTCACCGGGATGTTGCTCGGCCACTGGTACTTGACCGCGCCGACGATGTCGATCGAACCGTTGAAGCAACTCAGCCTGCTCTTCGGCGCGGCTGTTCTCCTGAGACTCGTGGTCTCAGCGGCGGGCTGGTTCATCGCGGGACACGCTCTGCACGATGGCACGCACTGGACGTGGTTTGCCATGCGCTGGTTGGCGGGAATCCTCGGCCCCCTCGCCATCGCGGTGATGGCCGTGCGCATCCTGAAATATCGCAATACTCAAGCGGCGACCGGCGTGCTGTTCGCCGGAGTCATCCTGACGTTCCTCGGTGAAATGTCGGCGGCACTGCTGTACGCAGAGCTACATGTTCCGCTGTGAGGAAGGGTGACGTTAGGACCGTTCGAGAAATAACTGTCAGCAGCGGGGTGACCAAGGTAGCCCTGTCGCTCCGCGACAGGAAGCGCGGGCGCGGGGATGGCGTGATGAGTCTCGGAACATCGGTTCGCAAACTCGCGGGCTGGTTCATCTCGCTACCTGTCGCGGAGCGACAGGGCTACCTTGTGCTGTGGACCAAGTCTGCCAGTGCAATCACCGCTCAAACCGGACAGTTATTTCTCGAACGATCCTTAGGCAATCACGGCCGTTCTCGCCTCAACCCTCAACCCTCAACCCTCAACCCTCAACCCTCAACCCTCAACCCTCAACCCTCAACCCTCAACCCTCAACCCTAGCCCCTCAACCCTAGCCCCTCAACCTTTCCCATGCTGATCTCTTTCGATTGTCCCAAGTGCCTGAAGCCTGCTCGCGGTGAAGCGACCTCGGCGAGTCGGGGCGTGATGTGTACTGACTGCGGCTGGACGAAGGCTGCTGTCGAAGGCGATGTGCGCGGCGAGACTCCCACGCGCTGTCTGGTCTGCGGCTGCGGAGACCTCTGGCGGCAGAAGGATTTCTCCTCGAAACTCGGCGTCACGATCGTGGTGATCGGCGTGGCGATCAGCACGTGGTTCATGATGCAGATGCAGCCGGAATGGTCGCTCGGCACGCTGATGGTTTTCGCGC
>JAYVOX010000778.1:0-3212 GCA_043757695.1 Schlesneria sp. | reverse complement strand
GGACCGGGTACTTGCCTTCGGCGTCACAGATCAAAGGGGATGGGCCGTCGATGACGAGTTGATCGACGTTCGGCGCGAACTCGTGGTCGCTGTTCAGGATTTCGTCGTAGGTGATGACTCGCCCGGTGTGACACGCCATGCGGCCCATCGACGTGACGAGGCTCGCTTCGGCTCCGCGCTTGGCCTCGTTGTACGGCTTGTCCTGACGGATCGCGTTCATCAGGTGATCCCACTCGCCCTGATACGGGTTGACCACGTCTTCGCCTTTCCAGACGATTTCGCTGTCGATCATTTTGTGACCCTTGAAGATGCGAGCCTTCGATGGCCAGTGGCCCGACGCTGAGATGATCGCCGAACCCTTGCTGCCGTGTGCATAGCTGGCGAACTCAGTGGACGCCCCTTCCATGCAGCGGCCTTCCATGATGAGCTTCGTGCCGTCGGCGAAGGTGTACTCCGTCGTGTAGCTGTCGAAGTTCTGATCGACATAGTCGCCGCGATAGTGTCGTCCGCCGTAGCCCTTCGCCTCAACGGGCCAGGCGTTCTTCATCCAGCAGCACTCGTCAATGTTGTGGATCAGGAAGTCGCTGAAGGCACCGCCGCTCAGCCACAGGAACGAGTGAAAGCGATTGATCTGGTACATCAACTCGCTCATGTTGTCCGGCTTCTTCTTGGAGAAAGCGGACGCGGTTGGGCCAGCGCAGCGATAGGCTCGCAGCAGCAGCAGCTCGCCCATCTGACCGTCTTGAATGCGGTTCCACAGTTCACCGCGCGCCTCGCAGTGACGGCACATCAGACCGACGCCGACCTTCAGGTTCTTCTTCATGGACTCTTCGTAGAGGGCCAGCATCTTGCGAGTGCTTGGCCCATCGACGGTGGTCGGCTTCTCCATGAAGACGTTCAGTCCCTTGGAGATCGCGTAGCCGAAGTGGACCCAGCGAAAGGCAACGGGCGTCGTGAGGATCACCACGTCACCGGGCTTCAGGCAGTCCATCGCGTTCTTGTAGCCGTCGAATCCAATGAACTGACGATCCTGCGGAACGCTGACCTTCTCTTTGAACTGGTCGCTCAACGTTTGATGACACAGCTTGAGCTTCTCGGGGAAGACATCGGCCATCGCGGCCAGCTTGACCGGACCGAGCTTGGTCTGGAGGGCGTTCTGAGCCGCACCCGTTCCGCGACCGCCCGCGCCGACGAGAGCCAGTTGCACGGTGTTCGTTTCGCCCGCATAGACATGCTGCGGCAGCGCGATCCCCGCCAAAGCCGACGCCGCGATGATTTGGCCGGAGGTCTTGAGCAGCTCGCGGCGAGTCACGCCGCCTGCTGTCGAAGCCACGGGGTTGGCATTGAGTTTGTCCACGGTGAAGTCTCCTGCGTTGATGAAGGGCCATTGAAAAAATGGGACTGAGCGTTCCTCGCGATTCGACCCGAGCCGATGGCTCAACGGATCAAGTTTCGCGACGACGTTGTACCGCCCGCTTGTGCCTCACGCGAGCGAACTCGGCCAATTGCCATCGTTTAACCGCGTGGGCAACACCCCGCGCGTGAGTGACGTTCGAGCCTGTTTCTTCGATCGACGCGCGGGGCATTGCCCACACGGTTAAACGGGGAAAATGTGTCGCTCGTACCGAAACCCGACTCACTTCAAGAACGGTTCCAGCCGACGCACGACATCGAGCGAACCGACCTCCCCCTTTCCGAACCCGCTCACCGCACCGAGAGCCACGGCTTGCTGGTCGTACTTCGGAAAGTTTGTGACCAACATGACTGGCTTTGCCGCGAGTGCCTCATCCGCCTTCAGAGACTTGATGAAGTCCAGCCCTTCATCCCCGTCGGCATCGAACTGACGGTTGACCAGCACCAAATCGCATGGCTGTTTTTGCAAGAGGTCGATCGCCTTGAGAGCCGTGGAAGCGGGTGTGACTTCAATTTCAAAGTGGCTGCTCAAGAAGCGGCTGATTGTGCCGTGATCGAATCCACATTGGCCGACGCTGAGGACGTGTTTCATTGAAGAACTTTCTGGTGGGGGAGTGGGTTGCGCGGTGGGCGAGTGCCGTTGTTTTGAAAAGTAATCCGCAGCGTCAGCGAGGGATTTCTCTGGTGGACACAATGCCACACCCGATTGCTCACGCTGCGGGTTTCTAACGTCAGTACCACTGGGTGTCTGCCAGTCTCACGTGACAGACCCCATCTTGACAGTTTTGGACACCCCTCCTAGATTCCCGCGCCCTTGGGGAGGCCCTGTTTGTTGATGCGAAAAACCTGTCTCGGCTTTGTTCGGAGTCGAGAAAATGACTGTGCTGGTTATCGAGCTTTTGCCGACACAAGCAGGGCGTTGAGAGTTCCCTAACCTGATGATCTTCCGAACACGCTCGGATGCGAAAGGAATCGCAGATGACGTTCACATTGTCCTTGGCTGCGACGGATGTCCAGACGAAGTCTGACCGCCCCGTTCCGTTCATTGACTTGGTCCCGCAGTTTCGCGCGATGTCTGCCGAAGTGCTGGCGACCGTCGAAAAAGTCTTCACCGAACAGAAGTTCATCCTCGGCGATGAAGTCTCTGGACTTGAAGAAGAGATCGCGTCGTACTGCGACGCGCGGTTCGCGATCGGCTGCAACTCCGGCACCGATGCCCTCATCATCGCGCTGCAAGCCCTCGACATTGGCGAAGGGGACGAAGTCATCACGACTCCTTTCTCGTTCTTCGCCACGGCCAGTTCGATCTGTCGCGCGGGAGCCACTCCCGTCTTCGTCGATATCGACCCCGAGAGCTACAACATTGATGTCCACGCCATCGAAGCAGCGATCACGCCGCATACCAAAGCGATCATGCCCGTTCACTTGTTCGGGCAATGCTGCGACATGGAACCGATCTGGCGGTTGGCTCAAAAGTATCGACTGAAGATTGTGGAAGACGCCTGCCAGGCGATCGGTTCCGAGTATCAAGGTCGTCGCGCGGGAGTCCTCGGCAACGTCGGTTGCTTCAGCTTCTTTCCGACGAAGAATCTCGGCGGCGCGGGCGACGGCGGCATGATGACCACTGACGATCCCGAGTTGGTTGCGAAACTGAAGCGTCTACGAGTTCACGGCGATGTCGGCCAGTACGAACATCTCGATCTCGGCATGAACAGTCGGCTCGACTCACTGCAAGCGGCCGTATTGCGACTGAAGTTGAGACGGCTCGAAGACTGGACCGCTGCCCGGCAGAAGAACGC
>JAYVOX010000777.1:0-11998 GCA_043757695.1 Schlesneria sp. | reverse complement strand
TGAGGTTGGTACGACGAACTGGCACGAACTGGCAGACCGAGTTCTCGATGGTCACGAACTGACAGCAGACGAAGGATTGTCGATCCTCCAATCGAGCGACGATGAACTGCTGGAGTTGCTCGCCGCGACCTATCGCATCCGAAGGAAGCACTTCGGCAAGAAAGTTCATCTCTACTTCTTGAAGAACGCCAAGAGCGGTCTCTGCCCGGAAGATTGTGGCTATTGCTCGCAGTCGATCATTTCGGAGGCGGAGATTCCGCGTTACGCGCTGCTCAACGAAGCCAAGCTGATGGAAGGGGCCGAGCGGGCGGTCGCCTCACAAGCGCGGACTTACTGCATCGTGGCGTCGGGGCGCGGACCGAGTAACCGCGAGGTCGAACACATTGCCAGCACGGTCACGAAAATCAAGGACAAGTTCGGCCTGCACATCTGCTGCTGTCTCGGACTGCTGAATGAAGAGCAGGCAACACGGCTGAAGGCGGCGGGCGTCGATCGCATCAATCACAACCTCAACACGAGCCGCGCGTTTCACGACACCATCTGCACGACGCACACTTATGAGGACCGACTGAAGACACTGCAAAACGTGCGACAAGCCGGGATGGAATTGTGCAGCGGGCTGATCGTCGGATTGGGTGAGTCCGAACGCGACCTGATTGACGTGGCGTTCGAGTTGCGCGGTTTGGGCGTCCATTCGACACCGGTCAACTTCCTGCATTCGATCGACGGCACGCCGCTCGAACGCAAGTGGGACCTCAACCCGCGCTACTGCCTCAAGACGCTCTGTTTGTTCCGCATGGTGAACCCGAGTGTGGAGCTGAGAATCTCCGGCGGGCGCGAAGTGAATATGAGGTCGATGCAGGCGATGGGCCTCTACGCCGCGAACTCGATGTTCGTCAGTGACTACCTCACGACGAAGGGACAGCCCGCCGAGGACGACTTCAAAATGGTGGCCGATCTCGGCTTCGACATCATCGTCGGCGATCACGAATCGCACGAGGCTTGGGAGTCGATCAAACAGGGTGCTGGGGCGCAGTGCTGTTGATGTCGGAGTGTGCAGCCCTTGGAGTGCGGTACCTCAGTACCGCCTTGCCTTGCGGCGGAGCCGCTTTTCGTGGCTCGCGTCTTTCTAGACGCCTGAGGAAGGCCAAGGCCAAAAAAAGCGAAGCCAGCGAAAAGCAAGAGTGGTTCCACAGGGGAAGGCGGCAGTGAGGTGCCGCACTCCAAGGACGACGTGCCGCACTCGCAAGAGCGAAGGCTCCGCCCCGCATTACGGTCGGCGGAACGCCTTGGACACGTCGATCTGATAGCGGTCCGAGAAGGCTTCGTCGAAAGAGTAGAGCGATTGGAAGTCGCTGAGCTGATCGTGTTCGGACTTTCTCATTTCACCCCGTTCGATCATCTCGAAGACCATCCGTCCGAAATCGTCGGTGGTTTGCAGACCCCAGTGGCGGAACACGGCGGGGGCCATCGAACCGTACTGACGCAACCCGAGGACTCGCACCCCTTCCAATAATTGCTGGCCGGAGATGTGGTGCGACTCATCGGGGCGATCGCTCCGGAATCCTGCGCACGCCAACTCTTGAGCCATTTTGAGTGCTTCCGAGAGAAAGACATAAGCGTGAGGGTGGAAGCAGAGACGCATCCGGCGAGGGCGTTCGGCGAGGGGCGTCTTCATGGTTCAGCGACTCACACGGAAGGCAGCTTTGGCAAACAGCGCCAATTTGTCGCGCTCGGCACACTGCTGAGCGAAGGCGAATGGCCAGGCCGGTTCAAGAGGGGGGGGCAGACTATACAAAACCCAGCACGTGAGTTGGAAGTCAGATCGGCGCGACAAGCACCGACGCAGAGAAAACAGTCTGCTCGCCGCCTGAGAACGACTGGCTCGCATCAGTTTGTCGCGTTGCCATCCGCCGGTGCGTCCGCAGCTGGCTGGGCTTCTTTAGCGGATTCCTCTTCGGGTTCGACCAGTGGCAGGATCGGCAGACGGTCTGGGAACTTATGAAAGACCGGGAGCGTGTCCCCTTTGTGTCGGAGCGCGATGATCAGCCCGCTTTCAGTCGCCAAATAAATGCGGTCGGTGCGATCATTGGAGACACGCACTGAAAAAGCACGCAGTGGATACGATCCGGCGATGACCCCCGTGGCCTTGTTGACCTTAATCAGATTGCCGTCCTCATCCGAGGCGTACATTGAGTCACCTGCGATGGCCAGGAAGCGAATGAGATTGGGTTGCCACCAACGTTGTGCCCCCGAGGTCGCTTCGAGGCAATACATGCCACCGCGATCAGGCATCACGAACAAGTCGTTCGCCACAACATAGGGGGCCTTGCGGATCGGCAGCCCCGACGTGAATTCCCAGATCACACGACCATTGTCCACATTGATCGCATAGAACTTGAAGTCTTCAGACGCGAGAAACTGCAGCTTGCCGGAACGCGAGAGAGGAGCCACGATCGGCTTGTCGGTTTCCATCTGATAAACCAGCTTCCGATCACTGGCACTGACGGAGTACAGCGAGCCATCACGGCTGGCGAAGTTGACCACGCGGCCGGTCACGATGGGGGGCGAGGTCACTTCTTTCCCTGCCTGATACCGCCAAACGAGTGCTTCCTGCGACCACTGCGGCAGGCGCTGCTCTTGGTAGAGACGACGGATTTTGCGAAGGCTGAAGGCATAGACGCTGCCGTCGAGTGTCCCCACATAGACTTGATTGTCATCGACGGAAGGGCCGGTCGAAGGCTGCCCCGGCAGGATCAATGTCCACGCCGTTTTGCCCGTGGCTTTCTCGATCCCATACATCGTCGAGCCGACCACGAACAGCGCGAGGTCTTCGTTCGAGACTGCCGGGAAACTCGGTTGATCGAACCGGCCCAACTGGATCGCCCAGAGTCGTTCGCCCGATTCCGAATTGAAGGCGGTGGTCGATCCCGACGTGGCTTGTACGTAGACGATGTCCTCGTCCACGGTGACGTGTCGCACTTTATCGCGACTGGGGTTGAGCGTCGCTTGGCCCCACCACGCTCGCTCCAAACCGAGGCGACTCAGTTGCTGTTGCGTTGGCAAAACCTTGTCGGCCGTTTGCCGCTGAGCCAACGCGACACTCGACAGCAGCGCCCAGCAGACGCTCCCCACCACGACACGATTCCAATTTTTCATGTTTACACTTCCGGGGTTCTCGGAACGGATTGTTGTCAGTCCGTGGGAACCGATCTTCGAGGCGAGTGGCCAGTGGGCATGATCGGAACCGCGTGATTCCCGATCTCGATGAAAACCTTCGAGTCAGAACAAAACTTCTTCGTGTTGCGTCGGCAGTTCGCGCGGGAAAGGTGAAGGAACGTCCGTCTCCCGGAGCGGTGGCTCGAATCCGCGAGGGCGGGCAATGCTACCCATCCCGCAAAACCATACGCCAGTGGAATGAAACGCAAACATTTTTCGAGGCCCTGAAATTTTGACTGCCACGCCAGGCAGTTCACGCCGACACGACCAAGTACGTCTGGGAGTCCCGTCTTGCGAACGTCGTTTCGGCGTTCGTAGAATCCCGTCCGACCCGTTCGATGCGGCCCACTCTCTGCTTTGGGGCGAGATCATGAACCTGTTTTCTTTCGACGTGCGAGACGACCACCCGCGAAGCGACCTCCCACCAATCCGTGGATCTTTCGTTGAAATCGCGTTTATCGCAGGTCTGTTGTTTTTCTGGACGGCCGGGCCTGCTCAGGCCGACTTGGTGAAGTTGGCCAACGGCGGCGAGTTGCGAGGCCGGATCATTCGCTCCACCTCGAACGGCAGCGCACCGTCGGAGTCACTTCAGTTGGAATCGCTCACGGGAGCAACGGTTGTCGTGCTCAAGAGTGAGACTCAGTTCATCTCGATGCGACCGTTGATTGTGGAGCAGTACGAGTCCAAGTCGCGGCGCGTGGTGGACACGATGGAAGCTCATTGGGAATTGTCCGAGTGGTGCCGGGCGAACGCGCTGTCGCGTCAGCGAGGAGTGCATCTGCTGAAGGTCGTCGAACATGATGCCAATCATGAGAAGGCTCAAGTGGCGCTCGGTCGCGTCTGGCACGAAGGGGAGTGGATTGATCGGGACGAGATGATGGCCGCCCAGGGCTACGTCAAATACAAGGGCCGCTATGTCACGACGCAGGAACTCGATGTTCTCCAAAAGACGACGGTCGAGTTGGAGCAAGAACGCGACTGGTTTCAAAAGATCAAACTGTGGCACGGCTGGATTGTGGGGCGTCATGAAGAGCGTCGTCAGCAGGGATTGGTTGCGTTGCAACAAATCGACGAGCCGCAAGCCGCTCCCGCTGTGATTCGATACTTGTGCGAGGACTCTCACCGCGACTTGCGACTCATGGGAGTGGGGGTACTGGCAAAGTTGTCTGGCGCAAAGGCGGCGTCGGGACTGGTCAAGCTGGCGTTGTTCGATGTCGATCCCGAGGTCCGATACACATCATTGAACTCGATCGGCACGGACAAATTTGAGCAGGCTCAGGCTGCGTTCATCAAAGAGTTGAAGAGCGAATACAACACGATCGTCAGCCGTGCTGCCGCTGCTCTCGGACGAGTCGGCGATGAGCGAGCCATCGCCCCCCTGATTGATGCGCTCGTGACAACGCACCGCTACCACGTGCCGACGAACGAACGCCAAGGACAGAACTACAGCTATCGCACCGACGGTTCGTTTGGGAATAACACCAGCTTGCCTCCCGAAGTGGAGGCGGCGATGCGAACGGGACAATTGCCGCAGGGAGCCATTGTGCTGAATGGCGGTACGTCGCCGAACATCCCCAAGAAGACGGTCCTCGTCAAAGTGGACCACTGGAATCAGGATGTCCTCGCGAGCTTGCAAAAGATCACCAAACGCGACTTCGGCTACGACGAGCGAACGTGGCATCTGTGGTGGGCCGCTGAGAAATCGGCAGGCGGTGCCGACAAGCCGCTCAAGAAGAAGTGACATCCCGCTTGAGCCTCAGGGCGGTTCCGTGAATCGTTCTGGTTCCCAAGCTCCCGCTTGGGAACCGTGTTGCTGGAAGCTCCTGCTTCGCACGTCTACGGACGCGCGCGAAGCAGGAGCTTCGGGGGCGTCCGTTCCCAAGCCGGAGCTTGGGAACGAGAGGGCCTGGGAACGAGAGGGCGAGTAATTCCCCTCAAAACGAAGTGACATCCTGCTTGAGCCTGCTCACGGCACCGGCATAAGATGCGACCGATGCTTCATCCGTTCAGGAGTCTGTCCATGCTGCGAGTCTTGAGTTCACCCCGACAGCTTTGCAACGGAGTAACACGCCGTGAGTTGCTCGAAGTCGGCGGGACCGGCTTGCTGGGACTGAGCCTTCCTCAACTGTTCGCGGCCGATGCCGCGCGGGCCGCCGAGACGAGTCGCGCGGGCGTGACGAATGCGGCACTCGACCGCATCGCCAAATTGCCCGACGGCTTCGGGTCTGCCAAGCGGTGCCTCATCCTGTTTCTCTATGGCTCGCCGAGTCAGATGGAAACGGTGGACATGAAGCCGGGCGCACCGGCTGAGATTCGCGGAACGATGCAGTCGATCGCCTCTTCGCTGCCGGGGCTCGACGTGTGCGAGCATCTGCCGCGCATGGCCCAGATGATGGACCGCGTGACCGTACTGAGATCGCTGCATCACGAGTACCCGATTCACGGCGTGGCCTACGCAATGACGGGGACTCCCGCCATCGACACGAACATGGAGCTGAGTCCTTCCGATCCGCGACACCATCCGTACTTTGGCAGCGTCGTCGAGTATGTCGATCGCGGGCGGCGCGGCGGTTTGGCCGAGTTCCCTCAGAACGTCGCGTTGCCATTCCCGTTTAGCACGCAACGCACGGGCGAAGTTCATCGCGCCGGTCCCTACGCGAGCTATCTCGGTGCGACCTACAACCCGGTCTGGACAGAGTTCCTCGGTAAGGCGGATCGCTCGGTTTACAAGACGCTGGGTGAGAAGAAAGACCTCGAAGTCTTCGACCCTTATGTTGGCTGTCACACCGACGCCCACTTCCGACTCGCTTCGACCTCGCTCCCCGAAACGCTCACGCTCGACCGACTCGACCGCCGCCGATCACTGTTGTCACAGATGGATCACGTCCGGCGAGACCTCGACGCCACGGATCGTGGTCGCTCGCTGAACAGTTTCCAGCAGATGGCGTACTCGCTGCTCCAGTCGCAGCAGGTGAGCGAGGCACTCGATTCTCGCCAAGAATCGGCGGCGACGCGCGAGCTTTATGGCATGACGTTGGTCGGCCAGTCGTGTCTCGCCGCGCGGCGGATGTTGGAAGCGGGGACTCGGTTAGTGAGCGTCTTCTGGGACGAGTACGGACTGGCGGGAGATGCCTGGGACACGCATTGGAATCACTTCCCGCGCATGACCGATCAGCTCCTGCCCGGCTTGGACAAGGCGTTCTCGGGACTCGTCCTCGACTTGGAACAGCGCGGGATGCTCGACGACACGCTGGTCGTTTGTATCAGTGAGCACGGCCGCACGCCGAAGATCAACGGCGCGGTGGGAGGCGGTCGCGATCACTGGTCTCAAGCCTACTCGGCCCTGTTCGCGGGTGGTGGCATCGCACGCGGACGAGTCGTCGGCGCGACCGACAAGCACGCGGGTGAAGTGATCTCAAACCCCGTCGGCCCGAAGGACGTTCTCGCCACGATGTACCACTTGCTCGGCGTCGATCCCCATCGCTTCTTGCCCGACAAGACCGGCCGCCCGATCCCGATCGTCCCCGAGTCGAGCCGCGTGATCTCGGAGCTGTTCGCGTAACGTGGGATAGGCTTCCAGCCTGTAACTTCGGATGAATCACCACGGCTTCTGGTATCCTGACGGCTACGGCTACCGCTGATGTCCTGACAGGCTGGAAGCCTATCCCACGGATTTCTCTGACACGCTCAAGCTGGCAGTCAGGGCAACTCCCTCTGTATCTTGCCGCCCGTTCTGCTGCGTCTCGTAGCAGTCGTGGTCTCTCGGCAGGAGTTCACTCATTCGTGTCTGCGTTTCAATTTCATCTGGATGCCGTCGATCCGGCGACCGGTGCGCGAGTCGGCCGCTGGGTGACGCCTCACGGCGTTGTCGAGACTCCCGCCTTCATGCCTGTCGGGACGCTGGGCACCGTGAAGGGACTGACTCCCGACCAACTGAAGCAGTCGGGTGCCCAGATGGTGTTGTCGAACACGTATCACCTCGCACTGCGTCCCGGTTCGGAAGTCGTCGCGGAGCTTGGCGGGCTGCACAAGTTCATGAATTGGGACGGCCCAATTCTGACCGACAGCGGTGGCTATCAAGTCTTCAGCCTCGCGTCGAATCGCAAGATCGACGACGAGAAGGTGGTCTTCCGATCACACATCGACGGCAGCCTGCTCGAACTCTCTCCCGAGCGAGCGGTCCTTATTCAAGAGCAACTCGGTGCGGATGTCATCATGTGTCTGGATGAGTGTCCGCCACATGATGCTGCTCACGACAAGCTACTCGCCGCCGTTGATCGCACGACGCGCTGGGCCGCTCGCTGTCGAGACGCACAACGTCGTGAGGACCAAGCGTTGTTTGGGATCGTGCAGGGAGGGACCAACATCACGCTGCGAGAGCATTCGGCGAAGGGACTCCTGCCGCTCGACTTTCCCGGCTATGCGATCGGCGGATTGAGCGTCGGTGAAGAACCGGCCGCGATGTACACGACGCTCGAAGACACCGTGCCGATGCTGCCACCGGATCGGCCGCGTTACTTGATGGGCGTCGGTCGGCCGATCGACATTTTGGAAGGCGTGCTGCGAGGAGTCGATCTGTTTGACTGCGTCATGCCGACCCGCAATGGTCGCAACGGGACAGCCTTCACCAGTGAGGGCCGTCTGAAGCTGAAGAACCTCAAACATCGGACAGACTCCGCACCGGTCGATCCTGATTGCGAGTGCCCCGTCTGTCAGCAGTTCAGTCGCGCGTACTTGCGGCACTTGTTCATTGCGGGGGAGATGCTCGGTCCGATTCTGCTCTCGTGGCACAACCTCGCGTTTTATCAGCGGTTGCTGCGCGACTTGCGAGTCGCGATCCGGCAGGGGCGAGCGACGGAGTTCCGGGCGGCTCAACTTGCTCGCTGGGAATCATCCGTCTAAGATGCCGCCTCATTTTTGGCCGGATCGCCCGTCGCCTGTAGGACTTGCTTAAAACTCATGTTTGTCACGTTGATGTGGAACCTGTTGGCTGCCGACCCTGAACCGGCGGCGGGGCCGTCACCTTGGAATGTGCTGATACCGTATTTGGCGGTGATCAGCGTGTTGTATTTCGTGATGAGTTCCCCGAAACGTCGCGATCAGTCGCGTCGCGATCAGGCTCTAAACAACCTCAAAAAGAATGATCGCGTGGTGACCATCGGTGGCATCTACGGCAGCGTGGTCACCGTTTCGGCCGATGGCAAAGAGGTCACGTTGAAAGTGGATGACAGCACGCGGATCAGATTCAAAAAGTCAGCCATTGCAGAAGTGTTTTCAGACGATCCTCCCGCTGAGACGCCCCCCAAATTGACCTGACTCGTCGCTCATTGACTCGACGAACCGCGCATGGTTGGCTCAGAGTTGTGATGGTTATCGCCAGCAGATTGGCTCGACGACGGTACATCAGTGAGTTGGTCTGCCAAGGTATTTTCCGCCAGCGTCGGTTGGCCTCAGACGAACAATTATCGAGTGTCTTGAAGTCTCAATTCGAGTTGACTCGAACCCAGTAGATCAGTCCTTAGAATCAGGGAATGGAACTCACGAATGGACGGAATTGCACAGTTTCCTCTTCTGTCACAGGCTCTTCTCCTGTCACAGGGTGGAGTCGAAGTATGGATGGGCCGCGAACCGCTGATTTTCACCATGATCGGGCTTCTCTCGATAGTCCCGTTCTTGCTGGGGGCGCTGATCGGTCGGTTACTCGGTTTGCCTGATCTCTCGAAGCGAATCGGTGTCGTGCTGATGGCGATCAGTCTGTCGCTCTCGCCGTTTCTCTATGAGATGTTGCGAGGACAGAGTTGGACGAACGCACTACATCTCGGGATCGATCTCGCGGGCGGAACCAATCTGGTCTATCAAATCGATGTCGATGAAGCCAAAGCGCAGAGCAAGTCGGTCGATAAGGCGACGGTCAGCAAGATGGTTGATGCCATCAAGCGTCGCGTGAATCCATCAGGCACCATCGACATGACCGTGCGCGGCGTGGGCATCGACCGCGTGGAAGTCATTGTGCCAGGTGCCGATCGCGATCTGGTCGAACAAATGAAGGCCAAGATCACGCGGCTGGGAAGTCTGGAGTTCGGTATTCTCGCCAATGAAGTCGATCATCGAGAATTGATTGCCAAGGCGCTGCTGCTCCCGAACGATCAGCGAGAAATGCGTGTCAATAGTCTCATTGTCGCGGCGTGGCGCGATGCTGCCGAAGGGAAGGAAAAGGACACCAGTCAAGTCGGACACCGGACGGTGAAGCGACGAGACTCCAAGGGGAATGAGGTCGATGTTCTCCAATTTCTGATCGTTCAAGATCGGCCTGATCGTGCGGTGACCGGTAAGTATCTGACGCTGTCTCGGGCACAGACGGACAACAATGGTCGCCCCGCAGTGGGATTCCATTTCAACAGTCGTGGTGCGGTGCTCTTCGGAAACTTGACCGGTGCCAACTTGCCTGATCCTGAAAATGGTGCGACCAACGGATTCCGACGGCGCTTGGCAATTCTGCTCGACGGTCGGGTTTATTCGGCGCCCACCATTCAGTCGCGTATTACCAGTGCGGGTGAGATCACCGGCAGCTTCACGATGAAAGAAGTCAATGAATTGGTTGCGGTTCTCAACGCTGGCGCGTTGGAGGTTCCGCTGAAGCAAACGCCGATCAGCGAGTTCACCATCAGTCCGTTGTTGGGAGCGGACGTTCAGCAAAAAGGTGTGAGCGCGATCCTGGTCTCCGCGTTCTGCGTCTTCCTGTTCATGCTGGTCTACTACAGGTTGGCGGGCGTCGTGGCCGATCTGAGCCTCGCACTGAACCTGCTGCTGGTCATCGGCTCGATGGCGTTCATCTCCGCCACGTTCACGTTGCCCGGTTTGGCGGGGATCGTGCTCACCATTGGAATGGCCGTCGATTCCAACGTGCTGATTTTTGAACGCATGCGAGAAGAGTTCGCGCGGAAAGCCAACCTGCGGATCGCGATTCAGAACGGCTTTGAGCGAGCATTCGCCGCCATCTTCGACGGCAACGTCGCCTCGCTGCTGACAGCGGCGATTCTCTACATGATCGGCAGCGATCTCATTCGCGGCTTTGCCGTTTCACTGTTCCTCGGGCTGCTGATGAGTTTGTTCTCATGTCTTTACTTTGGCCAATTGGTCTTGGAAATCATTGATCGTAAACGTCTCGTGAAGACGCTTAAAATGATGCAGTTCATCGGTGAGACCAAAGTCGATTTTCTCAGCAAGAAAAACATCGCGTTTGCCGGCTCCGGTCTGCTGATCGCGGCGGGTATGATCGCCTTGGTCGCACGCGGTGACGCCAATATGGATATCGACTTCAGCGGCGGCACGATGGTGACGTTCGAGTTCGTCGAGAAGCAGTCGATGGACGATGTGCGATCACGTCTGATGAATATCGAAAGCTTCCGGGACGGAGTGAGCCTTGAGCAACTGACCGTCGGTGACGAGGAACAGTCGGCGGCGGGCGCTCGGCGGTTCCGCTTGAGAACTTCGGTGCAAGATCAGTCGGTCGTATCGAGCGGGATCAACAAAGCCTTTGAAGACACTCAGCACGCGTTGGTTCGTGTCACACTGGCAGATAGTGAAGTGGTTGCAATCACCGACAAACTTGAGGGTGAGATGCAGCGCTTTGATGGTGGCCATCAAGCCGTGCTGAAATTCAGCGGCCCCGTCTCCGAGGCAACCGTGATCGAATATCTCTCCAAAGAGTTGTCGGCGGTCAAGGCGGATGCCAATCGTGCCAAGTATGAATCCGTGCAGCTCCTGCTTTCGGCCACTGGCACTGCGGCGGCGGATGCTCCTAAGGGCGCAACGGGAACCCGCGTGAAGGCCAGTCCCAAATTCGTCGAATTCACCGTGAGAGCCACGCGCGAGTTGAGCGCGGGCGATCTTTCAGCAGCCGTAAAATCGGTGCAGACTCGCCTAGCTGGTTCACCTGTTTTTGAAGAGGTCAACGCGTTTGACACTTCGGTCGCAAACAACACCAAGGTCGATGCTTTGCTGGCGATCTTGGCCAGTCTCGTGATGATTGTCGTCTATATGGCGTACCGGTTTGAGAATGTTTACTTCGGCTATGCCGCCGTGGCCGCTCTCGCTCACGACGTACTCGTCACTGTCGGCTGTATTGCTCTCGGTGCCTATCTCAGTAAGACGCCTCTCGGTCCCCTGTTAATGTTGGACGACTTCAAGATCAACCTGAACCAGATCGCGTGCTTGTTGACCATCGTCGGCTATTCCTTGAATGACACCATCGTGATCTTCGACCGAATTCGCGAGATCAAGGGGAAGAGTCCGAGGATCACACCCGAGATGATCAATCTCAGCGTGAACCAAACGTTGTCTCGAACTTTGCTCACCGCTTGGACGACGTTTGTCGTGGTGGTCGTGTTGTACGTGGCGGGTGGCGATGGGATTCACGGCTTCGCCTTCTCGATGGTCGTCGGTGTGGTGACCGGCTGTTACAGCACGGTCTACATCGCCAACCCCGTGCTGCTCTGGCTGGTTCAACGCGAAGAGCAACAACGCGCAGGCCAACAACCCGTGAAGAAGAATCTGGCTCGGGCCTAACGCTGTCGGTTGAGCAACTCGCACTGCAGGGTTTTCATCCTGACCGAGTGCAATGACTTCAAGGGACGTGGAACAGGTTTCAAACTTGATCCACGTCCCTTTTTCTTTTCCGGTCGCGGCTACACTGGGGCGAACTGTCCGACCAGCACGCGGGCCGTCCTCAGGCCATCGACGGCGGCACTGACAATACCGCCCGCGTAACCGGCTCCTT
>JAYVOX010000776.1:0-3213 GCA_043757695.1 Schlesneria sp. | reverse complement strand
CGCGGATCGAACAGCTCGCTGTCGTTGACGACCATCGCGCGCGGCGGCGCACCGGGACCACCGATCAACCACTGCTCGACCTCTTTCAAAACCTTTTGATACTCGCCTTGCGACGCGCGATCCGGCAGCAGCGACAGAAAGCCCCAGCCAAAAATGAACGGCACGTTGGCGGGAGCCGCCTCGCCATACAACTCGATCCGCAGCTCTTCTTCATCGGGATCATCGAACCGCTCCGGTGCGGGCCGCTTGAGGATCACGGCCTCACGCAACGCGGCTTGCCACTGAACATGAATCGACTTCAGCAGCTCGCCATACCGCGCCGCGACTTCGTTCAACGATTGAGGCGGCAGCGAACCGCAAACCGCTTTCGCCACGAACGAGTTCACCCGCACTCGGGGTGAAGGTTGAGGGTCGAGGGTTGAGGGTTGAGAGGCAGAGGTGGCTTCACGAATGGGAGCGTTCTCGACGTTCGGCCCCCTCACCCTAGCCCTCTCCCCCGAGGACGGGGGCGAGGGGACGACTGTCGCGACGCGACGCGAAGAACGCGATTCGGTCGTGAACGTTTCAGCAGTGAACTTCGCACACAGGGACGCCGCTTCAGCTTTGAATCGTGCTTCAGGGAGCGATGCCATCTCCAACCACGGCCCCCAAACAGGATGTTCGTTCGATCCCCTCTTCTGCTCTTCACCCTCCAACTTCAACCCTCGCCCCTCAACCTTCCCGAGAAACGCTTGCCAGCGGACGATCATCGCTGGATTGAGGTCACCCGGATCGGCGATCAGCATGAAGTCGTCGGTGGCCGGTTTCTCGTTGGCCGCTTTCGCCGCGAGCAGATACTCACCGACGCGCGTGCGTGCTCCTTCGACGAGTGACGAATGCTTGAGCTTCACGAAGTCGTCGAGCTTCTGTTGCCGCAGAGAAAGCTCGGCAGTAAAGCGGCGGTAGTCGGGCGTGTCGTTGGGTGGCGAGAACAACGGCAGCACGAGTGGCTCGGTCGTGCTGCGAAAGACGCCGTAAAGCGAGTAATAGTCAGCGGTCGGAATCGGGTCGTACTTGTGATCGTGGCAGCGGGCGCACGTGACCGTCAGTCCCATCAGCCCGCGCGTCACCACGTCGATCCGGTCGTCGATGATGTCGTGAACGTTCCCCATGAAGTGCGAACCGACCGTCAAGAACCCCAATGCGGGAAGCTGCGTCGCTCTCACTTCTGCTCCGTCAGTTCGCTCTGCCCCACTCGTCGCGTCACGGCTCGCGCGACCATCGTCATCCAACAAATCCGCCGCCAATTGCTCGACCACGAACTGGTCATACGGCTGATCGGCATTGAGCGAGCGAACCACATAATCGCGGTAGGTGTAGGCCCACGGGTACGACTTCTCCTCGAAGAAGACATAACCTTTCGTGTCGGCATAGCGGGCCACGTCGAGCCAGTACCGCCCCCAACGCTCGCCGTACTGAGGCGACGCCAACAGCCGATCGACCAACCGCTCGAAGGCATCCGGCGCGAGATCGGTTTGAAACTCGGCGACCTCATCGGGAGTCGGCGGCAACCCAATCAGATCGAACGTCACGCGACGAATCAGCGTGCGTCGGTTCGCGCGCGGAGTCTGCTCCAGATCGCCAATCTTTCCGGAGGAGGGGATCAGCTTGGCGAGGACGAACCGATCCACTGGCGACTGCGACCACGCGTCGTCAGCGATCACGGGGACACTCGGTTTCGTCACCGGTTGAAACGCCCAATGAGTGCGCCACGCCTGCGCCAGCGCGGAGCCGGATGACTCGCGCGGCCAAGGAAGTCCGAGTTCGATCCACTTCGTCAGCGACGCGATCTGCTCGGGTGAAAGCCTTCCGTTAGGTGGCATCTGAAGCTCGCCGTTGCGCCTGACCGCGTGAATCAACAGACTGGCAGCGGCCTCGCGCGGCGTGACCACTTCGCCCCGATCGCCTCCCTTGAGAACGGCTTCACGCGAATCGAGTCGCAGCCCCGACTCGGACTTTTTCTCGCTGTGACAGTTCCAACACTGCGCAGCCAAGACGGGGCGAATCTGTTTCTCGAAGAAGTCGATCTGATCTGGAGGGAAGGTCGGGGCGTCTGCGGCGAGGACGCGGTGGGCAGAAATTTCTAATTGCGGATTGGTAATTTCTAATTGCGAAATGAAAGACAGAACAAGGAGGCGCAACAGGACTCGGCCCCTGCTCTTCAATTTGCAATTAGAAATTAGAAATCGGCAATTAGAAATTCTGCGTCCGCTCCTCATCCCTCAGCCACTCCTGTAGGTCTTCCGTTCACTCGTCTGTCGGCTCGCGGAAGACACCGCTTCCCACGATCAGCTTCCGCAGCGTGGCGAGTCGGTCGATGTCGTCGTCGTCCACGATCTGGCCATCGTTCCGATTCACGTGTCGGGCGAAGGAACTCATGCCGCGCACCCACAGGAACGTGAGCAACATCCCCGCTCCGGCAAAGTGGAAGATCAGCAATGAGTAATAGGGGGACATTGACGAACCGGTCCCTTCCATCCATTCCATCCATCGGCTGTACTCCCCAGGTGGAAATGTCAGCACGAAGGCCGGGCTGAGCCAACGGATCGCGTAGACAATCGACGTGTTCTCCCACGTCCGGTTGAACGGTCCAAACCCGGCTCTGGCTCCACCGGGAGCCATCAGTTCGGCGAACAGGATCGGTAGCGCACAGCCTGCGGCGATCAACCCCAACGTGACGAGCGTCGCTTGCGTTTGGGACCGTCGCCGCATCCCCTGATGGAAGCCGATCCACGCGATCAGCGGCGGATAGATCGCGACGGCGAGCAGTGCGGCGATGGCTTCAAACACCACCGAGTTGAGACCCGTACTACGACCGCGTGCGTGAACATCCACGAACCACCACGCTCGGTACAGATAGACCGTCGCAAAGGGGACCCACAACATCCGGATCATCCGCCAGACACCGGCAAACTTCTCGCTCACAATCGCCTCACTCGACATCTGCGTGGTCAGCAGCACGTCGAGCGTTTGACGTGACCGCTCTAAGCCGATCAGGGCCGTCGATTGCACCGTCAGCACGAGCGTCACGATGACCCACAACACGCACGCGACTCCTGTCAGAACGGAACCATTGGGATCGCTGCCGAAGTCTGGAAGCAACAGAGCCACGATCACCGGCACCTCCAATACAAGGAGGATGCGGATCAAGTACCGCGTCGTACCGAGCGACCG
>JAYVOX010000775.1:0-3213 GCA_043757695.1 Schlesneria sp. | reverse complement strand
TGGCCGAAGTGATGATCGACCGGTTCGTGCTCGACCTGAAGGACCGTAGCCGCACACGACACCACTTGCAGGTTACCGACGAGGAGCACCCGGTGGGTGGGCAACTCATGGGATCAAACCCGACTGACTTCGGCCCGGCGGCACAGAAGTTGGTTGCGGCGGGATTTGATGTGATCGACATCAACTTCGGTTGCCCGGTGAAGTCGGCCGTGGGAGGCTGTCGCGGTGGTTACCATCTCAGCCAGCCCGACATTGCGTTAGAGATCGTCGCTCGCGTCAGGGCAGCGGTCCCGCCCACGATCCCGGTTACTTTGAAGATGCGGCGCGGAATTGATGACTCGAACGAGAGTCGCGATCGCTTCTATCGCATTCTGGACGGTGCGTTTGAGCGAGGAGCAGCGGCGATCACCGTGCATGGCCGAACTGTCGAGCAGAAGTATGTCGGGCCGAGTAATTGGGACTTTCTGCGCGAGGTGAAGCAACACGCAGGTTCGCGAGTCATCCTCGGAAGCGGCGACTTGTTCACCGCGCAAGCCTGTCTCGACATGCTGGCTCATACGGGAGTCGATGGTGTGACGGCGGCACGCGGCGCGATTGGAAACCCGTGGATTTTTCAGCAGGCCCGCGCGTTGGCGTCCGGCCAACCGCTCCCCATACCAGACCTCGTGGAACAGCGGCGCGTCTTGGAAATGCAGTGTGAACTGTGCGTCGTGAATGGCGACGCGGTGACGGCGCACTCCACGATGCGCATGTTCGGAATCAAGTTCGCGCGACTCCATCCGCAACAGGCCGAGGTCCGCAATGCCTTCGCGCGGTCGCGCAACCTGGTCGAATGGAGTGACGTGCTGGACCAGTGGTACTCGCCCGCGCTGAGCTGCGATGGAAGGTCATGAGAGCCGCTGCCAATTGGCCCGTTTTCCCACGAGGGCTGACTTCAGCGATCATCCTTTTTCGTTCCGCTTCCGATCCGAGTTGCCGTCGCGATCTCAACTGAGCAACTCGATCAGCTTCTGATGCCGATACGCGAAGATGCGTTCGAGGTCTTTCCTCACTGCCAACCAGTGAATCACTGCGCCGCCCAGCACCGCATAATCGACGGCATCATGGACGAGCGTTCCGCCGTGACACTCTTCAAACGTGTGCAGATGATGCCACAGTCGATACGGCCCGCGCAACTGACGATCGACGAACCGGAACGGTGGCTCCCATTCGCTGATCTCGCTTTGCCAGCGGATCGGGATGCCGTGGAGACGTAGTCGGTAGTCGATCTTCGCTCCCGCAAACATGGCCACCGGCTGCGGAGTCAGCACGTAAAAGTGCAGCCATGGTGGCGTGAGGTCTTCCAGTCGATGGGCATCTGCGAAGAACTCGAACACCTCACTAATTTCGCGCGGAAGCCAAATCTCAGCAGAGAGCCGGTACGTACCTGGCAACGTCGGGTGAGGAGAAATCTGTGGTGACGATTTGGCTGTGATTGGCATGGACTGCGGCCGTCAAATGCAGGACGAAATATCTCGAGTTGTCAGACGCTCGTCCGACAATTCCGACCACGGAACGGCAGGACACGGCCTACCGAAATCAGCTCGCGGGCGGCCGTGAGTTTGAGCAGCCCAACGGACGAATTCAGTCAGATGTTTCGGCGTAGTCAGGAGTCCCCACGCCGAACTGAGGGCGACACCGAACTACAAAACATCCAAGCAACGCCTCAAGTTATAGGCCCGGTGATTTGAAACGACCACGGCGTGACGGCCTTCCAAGAGTCCTGCACTGCGCGAGGCTGAGTGCCTCGGCGTTACTTCACGCGGAACCGCTTCATCCACTTGCGATCGATCCAACTCTTCAACGTGCAAGCCCAGACGCTGTGAGACGTGAATCCCAAGTAATCAAGAATGGCAGTGCCATCGCCACACGCGAGCAACGACAAGAAGCGGCGTTGAGGACGGTATTCCCGCAACCGCTTTCCGGCGCAGTAGCGGCGCAGGTTCTTCCAGAGCACGGGGCCTTGTCGCACTGCATAGACACCCGCTTTGGGGATGAGCGTTCCTTCAATGTCGGCGGCGTCGCCCGTGATGAAAACGGGGACGTTCGCGGTGGATTGAAGGGTGCGTCGCGCCTGCAAGAAACCTCGCTCCGATTTGGGAAGCTCGAACCCGCGCAAAGCCATGGGGGGCGAGGCACCGGCAGCCCAGATGACGAGGTCGGCACGAATCCGTTCACCCGACTCCAGCACCAGCGACGAAGGGCCTTCGTCATCGCAGTCGATCACGGGTGAACCGAGATGGAGATCGATGCCGCGCAGCTTCAAGAGCTTGTTGACGCGATGCAGTGTGCGCGGCGCGAAGTCCGGGAGAATCGATGTCTGGCCGTCCACGATGCGTACATCGGCAGGCAGCTCCAATTCATGTTTGTGTTGTTCCAGGCACAGCGCCAGTTCCACGCCAGCCGCTCCCGCACCGACAACGACGATCTGAAGCAACTCGGGACCGGGAGCCATCCGCCACTGTTCGACCAATTCGCGGAACCGAACGCTGAACCGCTCCAAGAACGACGTGAGCGGCTTCACGCTGATGAGAATCCGATGTGCTTGCCACAGCGGTTCGGCGGCGGGTACGGAACCGATGTTGATCGCGGCCACATCAAATTGTAGGGCCGGCTGATGCGCGAACTCGATCACGCGCGTCACTGGGTCGAGGCGGTTGGCACGATCAACAATCAACTTCACTCCACAGTATGCGCAGAGCTTCGGCAGGTCGATCAACATCTGATCTGGCGCGTACATCCCTGCCAAAGTGGAAGGCAGCATGCTGCTATAAGCGGCGCGATCAAAAGCCGTCACAAGTGTCAACTCGACGCCGGGGATCGGCCGTCGTCGCCACCAAGTCAAGATTTGTAAATGTGCGTGACCGGCTCCGATCAGGACGAGTTGTTTCGGTGGAGGCGGTGGAAGTGTGGGTGCCACGGGTGGCTTCGGCACGACGATCGGAACGAGAGTTCCGCTGTCATCGACGAACTCGACCACATCCAAGAGGACGGGGGCATCCTGCAATTCGATCGCTTCACTCACTGCGGCGTCGGACTCGACGATCGCGTCCGAAAACTCGATCTCAACGAGTTCCTCGCGAGCACCGTGGTTCTCTGCGACAGCGGAAGAACTGACATCAGCCGGACGTTTGTCGATCGGATTTGCTCGCACCAAATCGACAAGGGACGCAG
>JAYVOX010000774.1:0-12004 GCA_043757695.1 Schlesneria sp. | reverse complement strand
GCCGTGAGTTGTAGGGTGGGTCGAGTCTTCGAGGTCCGCACGTCCTGAAAGTGTTCTTCAATGTCGGAGCATGATTTCAACTCAGACGGCAGTGATGACGAGCCATCAAGCTTGGTTGAGTTCACACAGATTGTGCTTCAGCTTAGTAAATCGTTGGCGGCACTCGAACTCACCGCACAGCCGTTGCGGTTGGAGCCGCTTGTCGGGCGGGATTGGTTTGATTTGTTGACGCGCAAACTGATGCCTCAACTTTCAGACGGAGCGTACTTGATCGTGGCCGTGGTGGGCGGAACAAACATTGGCAAAAGCGTCGTCTTCAACCACATCGCGGGTTTTCGCGCGAGTGCCAGCAGTCCGCTGGCTTCGGGGACCAAGCACCCTGTCTGTCTGGTGCCGACGGGGTTTGCCGAACAGCACGATCTGCATGCGATGTTTCCGGCGTTCGAGCTGCGGTCTTGGACGAGCGGCGATGAAGCGCTGCTCAGCATCGACACGCACTGCCTCTTCTGGCGGACGCATGAAGCGGTCCCGAAGAACCTCGTCATTCTCGACACGCCCGATGTCGATAGCGACGCGCCGATCAACTGGCAGCGGGCCGATGCGGTGCGACAAGCGGCCGATGTTTTGGTCGCAGTCCTCACGCAGCAGAAGTACAACGACGCGGCAGTCAAACAATTCTTCCGCAAGGCGGCGACCGAAGACAAAGCGGCGATCATCGTCTTCAACCAAGTCGAGCTTCCCGACGACGAACGCTACTGGCCGATCTGGCTCAACACGTTTTGCGGTGAGACCGGGTTGAAGCCCGAGTACGTCTATCTCGCCCCGAATGATCGCAAGGCGGCAGAGGCCATTGCGTTGAAGTTTGAGGAGCGAACGTGGAAGCAGGAGTCAGGGGGTAGGAGTCAGGGGGCAGAGGAAGAGAAGACGAAAGAGCAGACAGAAGAACCCCTCACCCTAGCCCTCTCCCCGCAAGGCCGGGGCGAGGGGACAAGCCAGACTTCTTCGCCCTCAACGCTCAACACTCAACCCTCGCCCCTCTCCGCCGTTCTCTCGCAACTTCGGTTTGCCGAGATCAAGCTGCGGACGTTGCGCGGGTCGCTCGTGCGGTTGGTTGACAACGAAGCGGGTGTGCCGTCGTATCTGCGCGAAGTGGAATTGCGGAGTCGGCAGTTTCGAAAAGCCGCTGACGTGTTTGCCTCACGTGCGATGGTGCGACAGGCAGATTGGCCCGCTCCACCGAACCGGCTGCTCGTCGACGAGATGTGGTCGTGGTGGGACGGGCATCGCGAGGCATGGACTGCCAGCGTACATGGCTTCTATGCGCATCTCGGTCGTTGGCTGACGGGCGGTGTGCGGCTTGTGCGAGACCGTGTCTGGGGTGCGCCGCCTCCGCCACTCGATGAGTACCGTCAACACGAATGGGACGCGATCGTCCGCGTCCTTGAACAGGTCTACGATCAGTTGCAGGTCGTCACGACCTTGGGCAATGAGTTACTCACGTCGCGACTGGACCGGCTGTTGTCGGGGACCACGCGTGAAGCGGTCTTGGCCAAACTTCATCGAGATCACTCGCAGTTCGACTTCGTCGCGCTGGTGCAGAGACTCGTCAACGAAGAGCTGACCGTACTCAAGACGGATCGCGAGCAGTTGTTTGCGATGCTCCGCAATGCGGATCGAGCGGCGGCGGTGCTTCGACCGGCTCTGACGTTGCTCCTCGCATTGGGCGGGGGCATTGGAGCCGAGCATCTGTTGACCGAAGCGGCCACACAAACCCTGACGCATGTCGCCATCGACACGACCGGCGCGGCAGCGACGACCGTCGCGGGCGAAGCTGTCGTCGAAACGGCGGGCGGAGTGTTGGGTCAAGCCAAAGCGTGGCTGCTGCAACTTCACACCAAGTTCAAAGCGGAGCGAGAAGCGTGGCTGATCGGCAAGTTGCGCGAACACTTGCTGGGCGAGTTGCTCGACGAATTGCAGGCAGGAGCCAGCGTGCCGACATCAGCTGCGTTCCACGAAGTGCAGGCGACTGTTCGCGAACTGTTCGACTGTTTGAATCGCACTTGAGGCCAACGACTCATGACCACGGAACTTGCTCAACTCGAATTGCTGGCCCATGTCGATGATCTGATCGCGCGGTTGTCGGCGTGGTCGAATGAGTCCTCGGCGTGGGAGTCTGTCCGTCGCGAGAAGCTGCTCTCGCGACGGACACTCGAACGACTCGAACCGATGCGGGCACGTGTGGAATCGCCCCTCGTCGTCGCCACGTTTGGCGGGACGGGCGTCGGCAAAAGTTCGCTGATGAACGCGCTCGTCGGTGAAGAGGTCACGACAGCGGGACGGCAACGGCCCACGACCACGTTGCCCATCGTCATCGCTCATCCGCAGACCGACTTGTCGGGTTACGACCTGCCGACAGAAGGATTGCTCGTCGTTCGCACGGAGACGCCGCTCTTGCGGGACATCGTGTTGATCGACTGTCCCGATCCCGACACCAGCGAAGCCGAGACTGCCGAGAGCAACCTCGCACGGCTGCATCGACTGCTCCCTTTTTGTGATGTGCTGCTCTATGTCAGCACGCAGCAGAAGTACCGGTCGGCTCGCGTGAGTGCCGAGTTGCTCGAAGCGGCGAAAGGATGTCGGATCGTCTTCGTGCAGTCTCACGCCGACCTCGAAACGGACATTCGCGATGACTGGCGGAAGCAACTGACCGGACGGTTTGAAGTGAGCGACCTGTTCTTCGTGGACTCGAAACGCGCGTTGCAGGAGCAGCGATCGGGCATTCGGCCGACGGGTGAGTTCGGTCGATTGATCGACCTGTTGCAGCGGGAACTCTCCGCCGCCCAGCGCGTGCGCATCCGTCGAGCCAACCTGCTCGGGCTGGTGCATGACGTGCTGGCACACGCGAAAGAGTCGCTGTCGAAACAGACTCCGCTGGTCGAGAAGCTCGATCACGCCTTGTCCGATCAACGACATCGCGCGACCGAGCGCATGGCGAGTCGCCTTCGCGACGAACTGCTGGTCAGTCGCGGGTTGTGGGAGCAACGGATGCTGGGCCAAGTGACTCAGCTTTGGGGCTACAGTCCGTTCGCATCGGTGCTGCGATTGTGGCACAGCCAATCGAGTCTGCTCGCCTCGTTCGCACTGACGCGAGCGCGGACGACGGCACAGATGGCGTTGGTTGGACTCGTCCACGGCTCACGCTGGCTCGCGTCATCTCAACAGGAGCACGAAGCCGATCGTCGATTGGAAGGACTCTCGTCGCTCGGCCTGACGGATGCGGAGTTGCGTGAGGCGCAGCTAGTCATCGCGGGACACGCGCATGCCGCGAAGCTCGACCGACCCGCGTCATCGGCCTCGTCGCTCGATTCGCTCCGTCATGCCGCGACCAACGTCCAGCACGAGTTCCTCACCGATGCCACGCGCCGCATTGATGAACTCATTCTGCAATCGGCCAAACGGAATTCGCACTGGCTGGTGCGAGCGACCTACGAAGTGATGTTCGCGGAGTTGCCACTGTTTTTGCTGTACCGCATCGGGCGAAACTTCTTCTACGACACCTTCCTCGCCCAGCCTCCGCTGCCGTACCTCGACACCAACTTCTACATCCCTGCCGCGCTGTTCCTCGTCCTGTGGGCGGCGTTACTCGTGATGTCATTCACCGGCCGATTGCGTCGCGGGCTGGAGCGTCGCGTGAACGAACTGGCTCGAGAACTGGCCGCGATGAAAGTCGGAGACGGCCTCTTCCCGGACCTCGAACAACAGGTGCGCGACTTCGCCAACGAACGCGATCGCGTCGAAGCGTTCGTGCAGTCCGTCGATTCGATCCGCGATCGGTATGCGGACGCGAGTCCGCTTGGCGGATTGAAAACCGAGTGATGCGTGTGAAGAGATTGAGGGGGATTCGATGAGTCGTTGGCTCGCCAAGTCGTGGTTCTTGATCGCGCTGCTGGTGCTGTTGCCGTCGGGCATGGCGTTTGGTTGGAGCACAACGGAGGAATGGCGAGCCGCATCCGCAGGACAAATTCAACCGGCCACGACGACGGTGGCCATACTCTTTTTGATGGCCTTCAGTCTCGACAGCGCCAAGTTGGGTGAGTCGTTTCGATCACCGAGGCCCGTCGTGTGGGGCGCGGTCGTCAACCTCGGTCTATTGCCACTCATGGCCTGGCCACTGGCGATGACACATTCTCTCGCGGACTTCTCACTGGGATTGTTGATCGCCGCTGCTGTCCCCTGCACGTTGGCCACGGCATCCGTCTCAACGCGACAAGCGGGAGGCAACGATGCCGTGTCACTCTTGGTCACGCTGCTGACGAATCTCGTTGGTGTGGTACTGACGCCGCTCTGGCTGCAATGGACGGCTTCGGCCAGTGCCGCGATCGACACGGCACCAATCATTCGCAACCTCGCACTGACGGTCTTGTTGCCCACGATCCTCGGACAACTGCTGCGGACCGTTCCCTCGTGCGGTCGGTTCGCGACGACTCACAAGTTTGGTATCGGTGTCGCGGCGCAGTCACTCGTGTTGTTAATTGTGGCAAAGTCGGCGGTTGAAGCGGGTGGCAAACTGCAATCGCAAGCCGTGTGGCCATCCGCCATCGACTTCGTTCGGTTGGCGGCTCAGTGTGCCGGACTTCACGCACTGGCGATGCTGATCGCCCACCGAGGCAGTCGCTGGCTCGGCCTCGCGCGCGAAGACGCCATCGCGACACTGTTCGCAGGGAGCCAGAAGACGCTGCCGGTCGGGCTGCTCCTCGCCGCGATGCCCGCCGTGACGGGATACCAATCGCTGCCGTTCATTACGTTCCCGATCCTGCTGTTCCACGCGGTGCAACTCGTGATGGACACCGCCATCGCGGATCGGATTGCCTCGCGAGGCTACGCCACTCGAAACTTTTGACCGCCCGCCCTCCGGTGTGTTTCGTTGACGAACCTGCTGCCCGTCAACGAAAGCAGCCCAGTCGGATGACCGACCGGGCCGCGTGATTCAATATGAAGTGAGGGCTTCGGTAATAGAGGCGACTCACATTCACAGAGTGACTTCGAGATCACTCGTCGTCGTCATCATCGTCATCCGTATCGGGGCTGGAGTCGTCGTCGTCGTCGTCGTCCTTCTTGGCGACCTTCTTCTTGGGCTTGGTTGGTTCGTCATCCAAGTCCAGCGACACGGGGGCCACGGGAACGATCGTGCCATCTTCCCCGATGATCTCCTTCACCGGCTGGATGAAGTAGAGCTTCTTCGACTTGAGCTTGAGCTGTTCGATCTTTTCTTCGGCAGCGGCGCGTTCGTGATAGGGAAATCGTCCCTCTTCTTTCATGCTGCCGCTGTAGACGACCCAGATGAGCCGCTTGCGAATCTCGGGCTTCTCTTTGACTTTTCTCGGTCGCGGCGCGGCGGCTTTGCGCGGCTTCTTCTCTTTGACCGCCGCTGTTTCTTCCATGGCCTCCACGGCCTCGACCTGTTTTCTCATGTCCAATCGACTGGGTGATTTGCGAGCCATCGTCGTTCCTAAAAGTTCTCAATCGTCCGGTGTCTCGGGCAGCAGCCATCAGCGACCGAAGGATTCCGGGGTCTTGCGAAGGGGGGGGAGTATATCGCCGGGTTGGCAGGGTCGCTAGCGCGCGACGCGCGGCGGGTGTTCACTGTTGTCGGTGACATTCACACCTTGGGTTTGCGCGGCGGAGCGAATTTGATTTTCTCGACGTATCGGGCGAGTTGCTTGGTTTGCCCGTCCATTCGGCCAGTGCATTTGGAGATCGCCTTCACCACATCGCGGTACTGAGTCTCGAAGTCGGCGTCGATCTCGATCTCCAGATCCTTCGCCTGAGGATTGCCTGAGCGACCGATCAGCTGAAGGATTTCCCGGTTGAGTCGCTCGAACGCGGCCTCATCGTGGCCGAGGTCTTTCGAGCCGAGCATGAGGTGTGTCAGGTTGCCATCTCGATCAGATCGCAACCCCACCTTGATGTCCTGAAGATTGACATCAGCCCGTTGGGCGTGGTGCGGAGCTGACAGGGGCAGGTGATTGGCGAAGTTGTCTTCGGGCGCAACGAGCTTCAACTGGAGCATGAAAAACATCAGTAGCAAGAACATCACGGCAATCAACGGAGCCGTGGGGAACTGGATTTTTTCAGGAGGATTGTGGCAGATGAACTTCATTCGCAGAGCCTTTCGTTCACCGAATTCGGGCTATTTCACGTCCGGAGTGGCACGCAGCAAGAACTTTGTGAAACCGTATTGCTGACACTTTTGAACCAGTTCCTGCACGAATCCAGCGGAGACATCCGCCTCGGCTCGAATCAGCACGGTGACATCGTCCACCACTTTTCGACCGTGCCGTAATTCCAGTTCGCGTCGCTCTTGCTCCAATCCCGGTCCAAGCTGACTGACCTGAACGTCGCGATTGTTGTAGACGACGCTCGGAACACGCTCAATTTTTGAACCGTCTGCGCTGCGCTTATAGCCAAAGTTCAGAACCAACTCATGCTCCGGCCTGATTTCGGGGGGCTTGGCGAGCATGTCGCGCGGCAGCCGACTCCGTTCGTCCGCTTTCGTGTTCTCGAAGTTGATGGCGATCATGAAGAGCATCAACAACTGAAAGACGACATCAATGACGGGAGTCATGTCTGGCACAGCAATGCTCGACTCAATCTTGCGTGATTTCATCCCATTCCCGATCTGGCAAACATGTCTGGCGGACGAGCGACGCAGACAACTGCATCAGCACATCCAGCCACGACGACTGACGGCCATCGTGATGGCGAAAACGTCCGCAAGACTCAGGCTACGACACGGACAACGATCCGTTCCCATCACAGCCACGGTGCGGCTCGCGATTAGGAATCCTGCGGAGCAGCAGGGGCGGATGCCGGAGAGCCGCCGCCCATGGAACGGATTGACGCGGTCGTCTTACCCAAGCTTTGGAAGCTTTTCATGAGATTCGTCACGACGAACCCGCACTCCATCATGAACCGCGAAAGCCGATTCTTGAAGACGGTGTGGAAGATCATGGCGGGAATACAAACCACCAACCCTTCCAGCGTCGTGAAGAGGGCGGTCGCGATTCCGTCAGCCAGTTCGGAGGGCTTAGGTGCAGTGGATGAAGTGGCGATGACTTGGAAGGCCAGCACCATCCCCTGAACCGTCCCCAATAACCCGAGCATCGGAGCGATCGATCCGATCAGTGCGAGGTAGCCGATCTTCTGCTCCATCGCCATGGTCTCATCGTCACCGACCTCTTGCATCCCGGCTTCGGCCTCTTCAAGTCCACGAGACAGGCGTCCCATGCCGGAGGCCAGCACACGTCCGGCAAAAGAGTCACTCGACTTGGCCGTTTCATAGGCCCCCTGGTAATCCTTGGCTTGAAGTCGTTGCTCAAACTGCTCGATGAAAGAGGTCGGCAAGTAATTGTCGCGACGCAGTTGAGTGGCGAGCATCATGATCAGCGCGACCAGCACGAACAAAACCAACATGATGAGGAAGCCAAATACCCCCGAGGAGCGGATCATCCAAGTCACCAGCGATTCTTGGGCGGGCCTTCTCAGGTCTCCCAGATCCCCGTTGTCAGTTGTCAGCACACCCCTGTCGGCGACTCCGTCATCGAACCCTCTGCGAGCAGGGTCGAGGTCGTTCTGCGCGAAGCTACTCAACTGAGTACCGACCATGAGAACGATGCCGACGAAGACCGAAAACAACACATGCCAAGCACGGCCGTAGTCTCGCTCACCGTTCGATTTGATTCCGTTCACTTTGAACTCCCCATTCACATTGATGGACACGGCCTAGCAGCCTGTTGAAGAACTGTAGGATGGACGCCTCGTCCGTCCGTTTCCAGTTGAGTTTCGCTCGGACGAGGCGTCCAAGCTACGTTTTTCAACGGGCTGCTAGGCTGGCGAACCCGACGAAACCCACGCAAAGAGAGAATGAGCAGACTTTACCGATTGGGACGACTGCCAAGGCTGCGAGGATCGTGCGAGATACTAAAGCCTAAAGCCCGTTGTTTCCAGCACTCCACAATTGTGAGGCGGCGCGATCACGGTTGAGCAGCGCCATCACCGGCGAGCTTCTTCCGCCACACGCTGTTGGGGTAGTGCTGAACCAGCTTGGCTTCGGCCTCGACACTGCGGTCGGGAAGCTGAACGGCCTTCCAAACTTTGGTGAGGTTGAAGAGGGCTGCTGCGTGGTGAGTGGTCTCGCGTGGAAACAGGATATCGACGTGCAGGTAGGCGAGAGCCGCTTCCTTGGCTCGACCGAGCGCTTGCAATGAGTCGCCTTGCAACACGTAGGCTTCGGCCTGCAAAGCCGATTCTTCGACGGGGCCTTTATCCGTGACCGTCTCCAAGAGCTTCAAAGCGTCGTCGTGCTTGGCCTGCATCACGAGTGCGCGGGCCTGACCCAGCATGGCCTCGAATTTCCGAACTTGATCGGCGGGAGAATCGGTGGCGGCGGCCACAGCGGCAGCGAACTCTTTGTCGGCATCGTCGAGCTTGTTTTCTGCAATCAGGATGCGACCGCCAGCGATGCGCGCGGCCAGCTTGTAGTCACTCCACGGGGCTTTGGCGAGAATCGCAAACGTTGTTCTCGCTCCCGCAAAGTCGTCTGAGGCGAGTTGCGTCTGTCCCAACAGGTTGACCGACTCGTAATAGCGAAAGTGGTCTGAGTTCGACTTCTGAGCCGCCTGCAACAACTTGATTGCATCGGCTTGCTTCGCCGGGTCAGAGAGGGCCAACTTGGCTGTGGCGCGGGCAATCAAATACGCGAACTCTGCCTTCACAAGCTCGCTTGGACTTTTGGATTCCGTTTGAGACTTCGTGTACCGCTGAATGGCCATTTCAAACCGCCCGCCGTTCTCATCACTCACACCCAACCGCAGATCGCCCGACGCACCTTCCCAGTCCACACCTGCGACATCGTTGGCTTGAAGCACGTCAGGCTCACCCACCGACTTCTTCACCTTGAACTCGTTCTTGGACATGTCCGTGATCGTGCCGCCGAACTTCTTACCGTCACTCTTGCGAGTCACCGTGTCGATGGCGAACAGCGCGGAAGTCAGCGTGACCACAAAGACCACCGCCAAAGTCAGTGAAAAAAAACGTCGAGTCATGATTGAGTTGCTCCAGAATGGAAATGGTGTGCGTGAGAGTGTTGATGATTGAGAACGTGATTGTGAGCCACAGTAAACTTCCGAAGCCTTCGGCAGTTTTGAGAGTCAGCGACATTCGTAGGATGGGCACTCTTGCCCGTCGTGTATTCGGTGGACTTTAAGAAACCGAACGGGCAGGAGTGCCCATCCTACGGGGTTGTGTTTGGCTTGATACTTAGCCGTTGCTGGGCGGTGTTGGAGGCTTGGGTCTGGGCTTCGGATTCGGCGCTGCACCGGGAGCCGCCGGTCTCGCAGTGGGCTTACTCGCAGGAGCCGTCGTACCAGCGCTCGTCGCCGTTGGTCGAGGTCTCGGCTTGGATGTCGCGACAGGCGTTTCAGAGAACTCGGGGACACCTCGCGACTCAACCGGCCCGTCTCCTCCGAACGAAAGTGACGCCGAATCACGCCTCACCGACTCACCAATTTTGAACGGTTTTGGTTTGGGCTTCAGGAACATCCAGCACGCGCCTGCGATTCCCAAAACGACAACCCCGAGAAAGACCAAGATCGCCATCGAGTCATTCGATTTCGGTGCCTGCGAATTCGGGGTCTCCGACTTAGCGGATTTGGTTTCCGGCTTTTTGGTTGTCGGGGGCGGCTCGCCTCCGACGGCGGCTTTCTCAGGTTCAACAGCAGGCATCGACTGCGAGCGGGGCATGTCTTCCACTGGCTTGCCCGCTTCAAACAGGATGTCGCGGTAGAGCGCATTGAACTTGGCATACCGCTCGTCCGACATGTCCCTCGTGACCGAGGCGGTCGTAATCAATTCCATCAGGCAGCGATCGAGTTCCTTCTGCTTCTCTTTGGGTGGCAGGTCGCGGGCATAGCGTTGGCGGGCGTGAGTTCCATGATATCGAGCATCTAGGAACATCTCCGCGTAGGACGGGTCGGTCTTGAACGCGGGAGCTTTTTGCAGTTTGAGGCCGATCTGTCCCCAACCCCACGCGCCGATGGTGTTGTTGCCGCGAATCGCGTTGAGCATCTTCTTGGCCGATTCGGCCTGACCGCTGACGCCCCAATCTTGATAGACCTCACACGCGGCGAACTGAACCTTGATGTCGTTCGGGCGAATCTTGAGTACCTCTGCGATCAATTTTTCCGCAGCCTCGTACTCCTTCTTGAAGCGATGGACTCGCACCTGTCGGACCTTCACTCCCAGTAACAACTCGGGCTTGGCAAAGTTCGGATCGGCGGCGGTTCGAGTCAGGATGTCGGCAAACGCGGCTCCCGCTTTTTCGTAGAAGGCGATCGACTTGGCGGCATCGCTGGCCGTGGTCTCACCCAACGCGAAATACATTTCGCCAACCCAACTCAGCGAACCAAACGACTGCCCCTCTTTGCGATTCGCGGTGTCGCTGAGAAACGTCTCAAATGAAGTCATCAGCTTGTTGTAACGGTCGGTCTCCCCGTTGTTGCGCAGCCGGTCGAGTTCTTCCTTGAGCAGTTTCCCGAGGCTCACGTACAGCTCGGTGACATCCGCGCCCCCTTCAGTTCCGCCCGCTGCGACGATCACTTCGAGCGTCGCCATGACTCCGCGAGCCTTCTCCAGATTGCTGCTGCCAATGTAGGCCCGCAGCAGCAACTTATAGGTTTCGATCGCGAACCGGCGACTCGCGCTCCCTTTCTCGGGACGTTTAGATTCATCGGGAACCGTGACCGCCTTCACGACCGAGTGAGGATCGTCGAGCAGCAGCTTGAGTGCTTCACCGTCCTTCCCCTGACTGATGACGATTTGGGCCAGAGACATTTTTGCCGAGACCAACTCGGGAGGAGAAACCCCTTCCTTGGGGAGACTGGCCGTCAGCTTGGCGATTCCATTGCGCAGGTGATTCTCGGCCAGCGTGAGCCACTCCCCCAACTTTTCGACGGTCGGTTTGTCGGCCCCTTGAATCCGGCCCGCGCTGTAGTAAGCCGTGAGATAAGCCTGCCCCGCCGCCGTTTGTGCCCCCGGATAGCCGGGGTCTGACTCGGGAACCTTGCCGAACCACGCCGCCGCTTCAGCCGGCTTCTTGGCGTCTCCGTAAATTCGACCGAGGGTCATGCGAGCATCGTTCGCCTTTTCACTCGCAGGCCAGCGATCCGTGATCATGTTGCAAGCCCGAATGATCATCCGAATGTCTTCGGACTTCTGGTCGAGCGGAGCCTTATTGTCGTTGTAGGCCTTGACGAACGCGGCCATCGCCATGAACGCGGCGTCGAGTCCGACGGTGCCGTTGTCCTTGTCCGCAGTCCGAGCCACGAACTGAGCCAGCACGGCGGCTTCATAGTTTTTGTTCTGCCAGTAGTTCACATAGGCATACCACAGGCGCGCATCTGCCAAGCTCTTCGGATCATCACGCTTCGTCGCGAGGCTCAATGCCAGATCAAAGTTCTTCGCGGCGTCATTGATCTCGTTGCGGCGGTCCTGTTCGAGTTTCGCGACCTCGTCGGCAGCCCGGTTCGTGCGTTTGGCTCCTTCAATCTCTTTGGCGATTTCCAATGCCGCCTTGAACGACTGTCCCGCCAGACCAAACGCCGTGTCGAAGTCGCGCGGAACTTGTTCCTTGCCGCCGAGCTTGACCTGGAGCCGTTGCATCATCGACAGCGAGGAGTCTTTGAACTCACCCGGATACTTGTTGATCTGCGTGGCGATCGTTCGCGCCTGACGCCACGACCGTTCGGCGTCGGCCTTCACTTCGCGGGTCGCTTTATCGCCGATTGCCTCGAACGCCTTGGCTTGTTCCCACTGGATACCCAGTCCGGTCTCCGTCCTCGATTCCCCCTGGTTCTTCTTGAGCCACTCGTCCGCCAAGTCGGCGGCGAGTTGATTGTCGTTGCGATCCTTGCTGTTCAGGCAAATCAATTTGAAATAGAGCGTCTGG
>JAYVOX010000773.1:0-3216 GCA_043757695.1 Schlesneria sp. | reverse complement strand
ATGACCACTGATGTTGCCTGGGTTCACGCTCACGATGTTCACAAGTCGTTCAAACGCGGCAGTGAGATCGTCGATGTGCTGAACGGTTTGAATCTGGACGTTCACACCGGTGAGTTCGTCGGACTGATGGGACCATCCGGTTCCGGCAAGACGACATTGCTCAACCTGATCGCGGGGCTGGACCGGCCGACGCAAGGCGAGGTCTCGGTCGGTGGCCAGATCATTTCCAAGATGACCGAGTCGCAACTGGCGACGTGGCGAACGCGCAACATCGGGTTCGTCTTTCAGTTCTACAACCTGCTGCCGGTGTTGACGGCTTATCGCAATGTCGAGTTGCCCTTGTTGCTGTTGCCGCTCAACTCGAAGCAGCGCGAACTGCAGGTGCGAACAGCACTCGATATCGTCGGCCTGTCTGATCGTCTCCATCACCGACCGGGTCAGCTTTCGGGCGGTCAGCAGCAGCGAGTCGGCATCGCGCGGGCGATCGTGACCGACCCGGCATTGATCGTTGCGGACGAACCGACCGGAGCACTCGACTCGAAGTCGGCCGATGAGATTCTGAACCTGCTTTGTGAGTTGAAGAAGACACTCAAGAAGACCGTCATCATGGTGACCCACGACCCGCACGCCGCCGCCCGCGCCGACCGACTCGTCCATCTCGACAAGGGCCTCGTCACGAAGGTCCAAGCGTGATTCGTCGTTTAACCACACGGGGCGTTGTCCACGCGGTTAGCAGCCTGTTGAAAATGTAGGATGGACGCCTCGTCCGTCCGAACCCAAACTCAAACGGACGGACGAGGCGTCCATCCTACGGGGTGTTCAACAGGCGGTTAAACGATTAGACCGTCAACCCGGTTTCTCAGAGAACCCCATGAAATATTTCTTCCTGATTTACGAGAGCATTCGCCGCAATCCGATTCGGACGATCCTCACGTCGCTCGGCACGATGATGCTGGTGTTGGTGGTGACGCTCGTCTTCACGGTCCTGACTGCGATGGACCGGGCGACGACCGAGAAGAGTTCCAACATCAAGGCGATCGTCACCGAGAAGTGGCAGGTGCCGAGCATGATGCCGTTCTCGTACGCCAAGGCATTGACCGAGGGAGCGGCTGATCCGGAGGACAAGACTGCGGTTCGCCCCTCCGACTACATGACGTGGGGCTTCTTCGTCGGTTCGACCGAATCGAATCCGGCCAAGCGCGGGTTCGAGAACATGTTCTTCTCGTTCGTGATGGAACCGGAGAAGGCGCGCACGATGCTGGACGAAGTGGACGAGATGCCCGACTCCGAAGTCCGGCCGTTGCTCGATGCGATTGCCCGCATGAAAGAGGTGCCAAACGGAGTCATCGTTGGCCCCGAGCGGCTCGACAAAATGCAGAAGAAGGTTGGCGATCGGATCACCGTCTATGGCCGCAACTATCGCGACATCAATCTGGAGCTGGAGATCGTCGGTACGTTTCCCAAGGAACCGGCCCGCTTCGCCGACAGTGCCATCATCGACCGTGACTACTTCAACCGACAGCTCGATGCGTACAAGCAGTCGCACGGTGGGAAGGCGCACGCGATGGCCGATCGGTCACTGGGATTGGTCTGGCTGCGCGTGAAGAACAAACCGACGTTCAACAAATTGACCGAACAGATCATCAGCTCGCCGTCGTTCTCATCTCCTGCCGTGAAGTGCGAGACCTCCTCGACCGGCATTTCGGGGTTCCTCGAAGCGTGGCGTGACATCTTCTGGGGAATTCGCTGGCTGCTGACACCCGCCTGCATGGTGGTGCTCTCACTGGTCATCATGAACGCGATCTCGATCAGCGTGCGCGAGCGAGAACCCGAGTTCGCGGTCCTCAAGGTCCTCGGCTTTCGTCCCAACCAAATTCTGATGATGGTGCTGACGGAGTCCGTGCTGATCGGGCTGGTGTCGGGACTGTTCAGCGCGGCGGTGTCGTATTACGTGATCAACAACGTGTTCGGCGGCCTGCCGTTTCGGATCGCATTCTTCCCGAAGTTCACCGTCCCCGAAGCGGCCCTGTGGTGGGGAGCCGCGATGGGATCAGGGACAGCGTTTGCCGGCAGTTTTCTGCCAGCGTGGCGTGCTCGATCGGTGAAGGTCTCTGACGTGTTTGCTCGTGTGACGTGATGCTTGTTTGAAGGAAGAAGAACCCCTCACCCTAACCCTCTCCCCGCAGAGCCGGGGCGAGGGGACAAGACAGCATCCGACTCCAGAATGCTGGTTTGCTCCGCTACTGAAGAGGTTTCCGCCATGATTGACTCGCTGTTGTTTGCCGCTGCTCCGTGGGACTTGTTCTCGGGAAACCCGCTTCTGTTGCGATGCCTGATCGGAGCGTCGGTCGCGCTCTACGCGGGGCTGTGTTTCATCGGGAAGGTTCCGCTCAGCTACAACTTCATGAATCTGGTCGCTCGCAAATGGACGACGCTGATGACGGCCGGGGCGTTCGTGCTGGTGATCGGTTTGCAGACGATGATGCTCGCGTTCGTCAACGGCATGTACGCGATGACCGACAACACCGGACATCCCGGCAATGTGATGATCATGGCCGAGGGTGCGACGGACGAAGCCTTCAGCACGCTCAACTTTGCCGATGCCACCGACATTGAAACGCAGGACGGCGTCCTGAAGGAGAACGGTCAGGCGCTGATCAGCCGCGAGACGTATCTCAACGTGGTGCAGACGATGGACAAGCCCGCGCCGGGGCGACCCCGACGCCGGTTCCTGCAAGTGCGCGGCGTTGATGATGCGGCGATGTCGGCGAAGGTCCACACGATGAAGCTGCGCGACGGTGGAGCGTGGTTTTCTCAAGCGGGTGTGCAGGAGATCAACAAGGGTGGCGAGACGGCAATTGAGGTCGTCGTCGGTTACGGCATCGCGAGGGAACTCGGTGCCGATCGTCAGCCCGAAGAGTTGGCGAAGGCGAAGAATCGCGAGCGACTGGAAGTCGGCGAGACCTTCGATGTCGGCGGTCGCCTGTGGATCATCACGGGGATCATGGAGCAGAGCGGTTCGCTGTACGACTCGGAGATTTGGACGAAGCAGTCGCAGATCGGCCCGCTGTTCGGCAAACCCAACTACTCGACGTTCGTGCTGCGAGCCGATCCGAGTTTTCGGCAAGATCAACGCGAAGCCTTCTTTGCCGAGAAGGAGCGCAAGGCCCAAGAAGCCTACGACAAGGCGGTCGCTGAAAAAGCGGCCGACCCGAC
>JAYVOX010000772.1:0-3216 GCA_043757695.1 Schlesneria sp. | reverse complement strand
CCCCGGGTTCCTCGATTGCAGGAACGAACCCGGGGCCTCACGGCACCCGGCTCGCCAAGAGAATTGAATTGACGGTTGCACGGCACCGACCGGCGATGTGAGATGGCGGCTGTTGAGGCGACTCGCGCGAACGGCGCGGTGCGTCATCGCTTCTGAACTTCTCACCTTGTCACTCATCGGGAGTCTGACCGTGCGACGAATGGCTTCGAGTGTGTTGCTTGTCTGGTTCGGGATGTTCGTCGTTTCGGTTGGCTTTGGTGCGCCGCCCGAATTGCCTGACGGGACCGATGCCGCGACGAAGCGGATCGCCACGTTCAAGATTCCCGAGGGGATGCAGGTCGAGTTGTTTGCGGCCGAGCCGAAGCTGGCGTCTCCCGTGGCGATCGGTCTCGATGAGCGGAACCGCGTCTTCGTGGCCGAAGAGTATCGCTTCAACCTCGGCACCGAAGAGAACCGCACGAGGCCCTTCCTGCTCGAAGACGATCTTCAAATCCAGACGCTCGAGGACCGGCTGAAGATGTACGAGAAACACGCCTCGAAGTTTGAAGGGGGCATGGACTGGTTCCGCAAGGTGGCGGATCAGGTTCGGCTGGTCGAGGACACCGACGGCGATGGCCGGGCGGATCGCTCGACCGTCTTCGCGCCCGACTTCAACGGGACGCTGGACGGTCTGGCTGCGGGAGTCATGGCGACCGATGGCGACATCTACTTCACGTGCATCCCCAATCTGTGGCGACTGCGAGACACGAACAACGACGGCGTGGCCGATGAACGGACGATCATTCACACCGGCTTCGGCGTCAACGCGGGGTTTCTCGGTCACGACCTGCACGGCCTCTGCTGGGGACCGGATGGCAAACTGTACTTCTCGGTCGGCGATCGCGGCTTTCACGTGACGACACGCGAGGGACAAGTGCTGCACGGCCCGCGCACGGGAGCTGTCTTCCGGTGCTATCCCGACGGCAGCGAACTCGAAGTCGTCATGCGAGGTTTGCGGAACCCACAGGAAATCGCGTTCGATCAGTTCGGCAATCTCTTCGCCGCCGACAACAACTGCGACAAGGGAGACCATTCACGTCTGGTCTACGTCCTCGAAGGAGGCGACGCCGGTTGGAACATGGCCTATCAGTCGATCTCCGATCCGTATCTGACCGGCCCGTGGCATGCGGAGAAGATGTGGCATTTGCCATCGACTGAACGACTTGGCCTTGTCCCCTCTCCTCCGTCTTCGGGGGAGAGGGCTAGGGTGAGGGGGCCGAACGGTGAACAGACTACACCACCTCAAACAGCCGAAGAAAGAACCCCTCACCCTAACCCTCTCCCCTCCAAGGCGAGGGGCGAGGGGACAGGACAAGCAACTCAATCCACGCACGACCCTCAACGCCCCGCGTGGGTCTTGCCTCCCGCTGGGAAGCTGGGAGCCGGGCCGTCGGGCTTCACCTACTATCCGGGGACCGGCCTGCCGCCTCGATACGACCATCACTTTTTCATGTGCAACTACACCGGCAACGGCGGGATTGAATCGTTCAGCATCCAGCCGCGCGGAGCGGGCTTTGAAATCGTGGACGAACACGACTTCATGAAGCCGATCTCGGCAACCGATTGCGAGTTCGGGTACGACGGCAAACTGTATGTCTCCGACTTCGTGAACCTGATCTGGAACGGAGGCTCTTCGGGCGGACGCATCTACACACTGTTCGACACGAAGCATGTTCACGATCCCGCTGTGAAGCAGACTACTGAACTCTTCCGCAACGGCTTCAAGCAACTTTCCTCCGAGAAACTGGCAGAGCTACTGAGTCACCCCGATCTGCGAGTTCGCCAGCGTGCGCAGTTCGCTCTCGCCGAGCGTGGTCTCGAATCCGTGCGCTTCTTCCAAGCCACACTGGTCACGTCGAACAACCGCCTCGCCCGACTGCACGCCTTGTGGGGTTTGGGTCAGTTGGCGGCTCCACGAAACATCTCAGGCGAGCCGGGTGCCGTAAGGCCCCGGGTTCCTGCAACGGAAGAACCCGGAGCCTTACGGCACCCGGCTCGCCAAGAGGCATTGAAGGTCATCGCGGCATCTCTCAACGACGACGATGTCGAAGTGCGGTCTCACGCGATCAAGTTGCTCGGCGATCATCGTCGCATGCCACCGATCGAGGTTGTCCGAAAGCTGCTGCACGACGAAAGCCCTCGCGTCCGCCAGTTCACGGCTCTGGCCATCGCGCGTGCGAAGCTCGCGGGATTGGTTGACGATCTTGTCGAGTTGCTGCGAGAGAACGACAACGCCGATCCGTGGCTGCGGCACGCGCTGGTCATGGCTCTCAGTCACCGAGCCGACGCGGGTGAGTTGAAGCGTTACGAGACCGACCCCTCTCCTGCGGTGCGGATGGGCGTGCTGTTGGCCTATCGACAGGCACTGGCCATCTATACGTCTCCGTGGACGGACCCTCGGAAGACTGCGCCGGAGAGCGGCATCGAGAACAGAATCATTCAGCGCAATCACCGCGAAGCCAACGAGCGAGTCGGCCGCTTCTTGACCGATGAACGCTGGGAGATCGTGACCGAGGCGGCTCGCGTCAGCAGCGACTTTCACCCGGATTTCTTCAACCGTTTTCGATTGGCCGAGATGGCCAGCCGCCTCGCACCGACCGCCTCCGGGCCGCCGCCTGAGGCGCTCGTGCGTCGAGTCATCCATGCGAACCTCATCCTGGGCGATCATGAGTTTCTGACGCGCGTGGTCGATCTGGTCACCTCACCGCAGCTCAGCCTCGCGATGCGGCGTGAAGCGCTCGCCACCGTGATGGACTGGGACCAGCCGCAACAGCGCGATCGAGTGACCGGCTTCTGGACGTACAGCCTCGAACCGACCGGACGAACAATCAGCGCGATCGGGCGCGTCCTGCCCGAGCGTGTTCCGACGTTGTTGGCGAACGCTGCTCCCGAACTGCAACCCGATGTCCTGAAACTGATCGCAAAGTACAAACTGCCGACCGACGAGGCCGTCTTCGCCGGTTGGGTGGCCGATGCGTCGAAGAGTGTCCTCACGCGCGGAGCCGCGTTGCGGTTGCTGGCGGCTCGGAAGGCGAAGCAACTCGACGAGTCACTGACCACCGCGCTGAACAGCGATCTCGCGCCGCTGCGGGCCGAGGCGCGAGATGTCCTCGCACTGGTGCGGCCTACCGACGCGATCCCGCTCCTGGACGAAACGCTTGCCAGCGAAGCGGCCTC
>JAYVOX010000771.1:0-3221 GCA_043757695.1 Schlesneria sp. | reverse complement strand
ATCCACGAAAAATCGAAGGCCTTCGCACCGTCGCACTGGGGCTTCACGATGGTCAAACACAAACCGTCGTCAAACTCGAAGGCGTACAAGCTCATCGGCGGTGAGGTCTCGACCGAGATTCGCTTCGAGCTACCGAGTACGCGCATCGAACACATCACCGCAGGGAAGCATCACATTTGCGGCGTGACGACGTTGACACCGCTGACGCCGACTCAAGTTGAACTGCATCAGTTCTTCTATTGGACGATCCCGTGGCTGTCGCTCGTTCGCCCGCTGCTTCGCCCGTTCATGAAAACGTTCATCGAGCAAGACCGGGATGTCGTCGATAAGCAGCAGCAGGGCCTGAATGAAGACCCGCAACTGATCCTCATCAACGACGCCGACAAACCGGCGCGATGGTACTACCAGTTGAAAAAGGAACTCCAGCAGTCGCGCATTGAGAATCGCCCGTTCCAAAATCCCGTTCCCGAAACGACGCTGTATTGGCGGAGCTGAGTTCATGGCGCGGACTTCCGAAAAGTCGCTCACAGCGTCAACGAGTGAGTCCTGCTGTGATTGGGGTTTCACACGCCCTTGCTCACGCTGCGGGTTTCTAAGGATCGTTCGAGAAATAACTGTCGTGTTCGGGAGTTCGTTTAACCGCAGGCCGGAGGCGTGCGGTTAAACGAAGACACTGATTGATCGAACGATCCTAAAGTCAGGACCGGCTCACCAACCACGGGCGGGATTGGCCTTCATCCGTGCTCCGGCCCTGCCATCCGTGCGATTGATCACTTTCTGATCCAGTGCTCGCACCGATGGCAGAGCCGGAGTACGGATCAGAGAAAAAGAGTCGGCAGCACCCGCACGTTCCACCGCGCGGACTCATTCGGTCGTCACCGCAGCGAAGATTGCTGCCGCTGCGGACTCGCCGCTCTGGATCGCGTCGGGGATGCCGACGCCGCGATAGGCGTTGCCAGCAAGCGCGAGCCCCGCATGTGGCGCGGTGAGCGATTCGATCCGGGCGACTCGATCAAGATGTCCGACGTGGTACTGCGGCATCGCGCGGGGATAACGGACGACGAGACTGATCTCCGGTTCGCCGCGCACGCCGAGCAATTCGGCTAATTCGGATCGAACCAATCGCAGTAGTTCTTCGTCGGAGAGATCGTTCAACTCAGGCTGCATCGCGCCACCGACGAAGGTTCGCAACAAGACCGAACCGACCGGAGCACGCTCGGGAAACTTGCGGCTCGAAAACGAGGTGGCCAAGATTCGCCGACGCTCGCGGTGCGGCACGACCAGTCCGAATGAGTCGAGTGGGTGACGAACATCGGCGAGGCGATGTGCCGTGACGACGACGGCACTCGATGCGTACTCGATGCCGTTCAGTTCACGCGCCAATTCGGGAGCCAGTTCGCCGAGCATCGTCGCGGCGTGGTAAGTGGTTGTCGCCACGATCACGGCATCAAAGGTCTCCTGCGAACCGTCGGACAGCGTGAGCCGATAGCCTGTCTGTCGGGTGAGGTCGCGTTGCACCGAGGCGACTCGCGCACCGAACTTCACGGTGCAACCGGCTGCCACGCGCGACCGCAGCGCGGCGAGCAAGTCTTCCATCCCACCCTTCAGGCCCGCGAACAGTCCGTAGCGGGCACCGCTCGAAGTTTCGTCGCGTGCCAACGGATTCGTCGGCGTTGTGATTGAGGACGCAGTGCCTCGCGATGCAGCGGCCTTCGACAGGGATCGCGCTGCACGAATCAGGCTGCCGTACTCCCGCTCCATCTCCAGAAAGCGAGGCATCGTCGCGGCGAGACTCAGTCGTTCCGGGTCAGACGTGTAGATGCCACCGACCAGCGGTTGCACCAGTCGTTCGAGAGTCTCGCGACCAAAGCGTCGTCGCACGAAGGAGGCCAAACTTTCGTCGATCAAAGGTTGGCCCGCTTGTCCTGCAAAATCGGTCGAGTGTCGCGCTGGCACGAGATACTCCATCAACAGCCGCAGCTTGCCCCACGTCGAAAGCAGCGGCGTGGTGAGCATCGGCCAGATCGCAGTTGGGCTGAGCAATTGAAAGCCCATCGGGACCGGGACTGGCCGACCGTCAAACACAACGTGAGCGCCGCGATAACGCGGGTCCGTCGCGACGAGTCGATCTTCGATACCGAGTCGCCGACAGAGGCCGATCGCGCCCGGCTTGTTCGTGAGGAAGGAGTCGGCCCCGGTGTCGATGAGATATCCGTCGAGATGCTTCGTCCCGACGATGCCACCGAGCCGCGAACCCGCTTCCAGCAGAGTGATCTCGCAACGCGAGTTCGTTTGAGATGAAGCCGTCACTGTCGAGGCGGCTTCGCGCGTGATCTCGATCAGCCGATGAGCCGCTGCCATTCCCGACAGGCCACCACCAATGACGGCGATGCGTCGCGTTGAAGATTCGGTCGCGGAATGGGCGTCGGTCATGGTATTCAGCGCGTCCCCAGCTCATGCACCATCTCGACCAGCGCCTTCACGTTCTCAGGTGGGACTTCGGGGAAGACGCCGTGGCCGAGATTGAAGATGTGGCCGGGTCGTCCTGCCGCTGCGTCAATGATCGACTTTGCACGCGATCGCAGCGTCGGCAGATCGGCCATCAAGGAGACCGGATCGAGATTGCCTTGGACTCCCACGTCGTAGCCGACGGTCTGCCAACCCTCCGCGAAATCGACTCGCCAATCGAGACCGATCACGTCGCCACCCGCTTCGCGCAAGAGTGGCAGCAACGCGGGATTGCCCGTCAAGAAATTGATGACCGGTGTGCCGGGGCGGATGCCGTCGATGACCTGCTTCGTAAACGGCATCGCATAGCGCTGATAGTCTGACGGCGAGAGACAGCCGGCCCAACTGTCGAAGAGTTGCACCGCCTGACACCCCGCGTCGATCTGCGCGTTGATGTAACGGACGAGGCTCCGCGCGAGTCGCTGCATGAGCGTCGTCCATGCCCCTTCATCGCGATACATCAGACTCTTGGTTGCGAGGTAATTTTTCGAGCTGCCCCCTTCGATGACGTACGACGCGAGCGTGAACGGCGAGCCGGCGAAGCCGAGCAGCGGGATGTCGGCGGGCAGGTCGCGTCGAATCAACTTCACGGCGTCGAAGACGAACTGCATCGACGAGACATCTTCCAGTTCGCGAAACCGATCAACTTCTGAAGCGGTGCGAATCGGGTTGTGGATCACCGGTCCTTCCCCCTTCGCGTACTCGAGGTCGAT
>JAYVOX010000770.1:0-3230 GCA_043757695.1 Schlesneria sp. | reverse complement strand
CGACACGATTCTAACGCCGAGTTCCGCTGCACGCCTTCTCCTTGAGTCTTGACCATGAACCCACCGCTCGATCCGCGCCGCATTGAACTGCTCGATCCTGCAACCGTAATGAAATTGAAAATGATGTCGCCAATCGAAAGGTTGGCATCGGGATTTGCCCTGCGTGAACGAGTGCGAACTCGACAGATCGCTCATTTTCGGTCCGTCCATTCTGATTGGACTGATGATCGCATCGAACGCGCGGCAGCTCAGCGAATGTTGCTTGCGTCGCTAAACAAGCCTACTCGTGTGATCATCCGCCTGATGTCCAGCCTGTCGAAGCAAGGTTCTACTCGCCATATGGCTGCCGCTGAAGCCATGTTGAGAACCGATGGCCATTCGCTAAATCGGGGCGAAGTTGAGTTCTTCGCGTCCTGTTTTGACGTACTCGACATCTGGCAGGCGATCGTGGCGCGAGTCGATTCAGCACCGCTCAACAACACCCACGAGAATTCTTGATTGAGCACGGATTCGCGCGAGTGGAAAGCATTCATCGTGAATGCTTCAACGGGTGGTTCGCGATCTCGTCTCAGAACTGCTTCAAGAATCGCAGTTCGTTGTCGTAGAAGTGCCGGATGTCGGTGATGCCGTGACGCATCATGCAGAAGCGGGCGATCCCCAAGCCGAACGCGAAGCCGCTCACCTGTTCCGGATCGTAACCGCAGGCGAGCAGAACGTTCGGATCGACCATCCCCGCACCTCCGAGTTCTAACCAACCCGAACCGCGCCGCGCGTCGAACTCAACACTTGGCTCGGTGAACGGGAAGAACGACGGACGAAAGCGAACGACGGTTCCTTCACCCAGATACGAAGCCGCGAACAGTCTCAAGACCGTCTTGAGCGATGACATCGTGACATCCGGGCCGATCATCAGGCCCTCCATCTGATGGAACATCAGATGGTGTGTGGCATCGACGGGATCAGGACGATAGACGCGACCAACGGAAACAATTCGTACCGGAGGTGGGCGATGTTCCATTGTCCTAATCTGGACCGTCGAAGTCTGGCTTCGGAGCAGCCGGGCTTCCGAGTTCGTAGACGAGGCAACAGACAGGTAGAAATTGTCCAAAGGGTTTCGAGCGGGATGGTCATCGGGAATGTTGAGGGCCACAAAATTGTGCCACTCGTCTTCCACCTCAGGCCCCTCTGCCACGTCGAACCCAAACCGAGCCATGATCGCTTTGAACTCGTCGATCGTCTGTGACAGCGGATGCCGACTTCCAATCTCGCGGCAACTTCCCGGAAGAGTCACATCGATCCACGACTCGGATTGCTTGGGCTTTGCGAGTTGTTCTTTGCGGCTTTCCCAAGCAGAAGTCACTCGTTCTTTTACTGCGTTGAATTTTGCGCCGATCGCGGGGCGCTGATCAGGCGGAACCTGTCCAAGCACGGCCTGAAGATCCTTAAGCCGCCCCTGCTTCTTGCCAAGGAACTCGATCCTCACCGCCTCAAGTTCACCGGCACTCAAGACTCCTGCGATCGCTAACACGGCCGCTTGTTCGTAGTCGGCAAAGGACTGGTTGTGGTCCATGTGTGTCGTCACCGAAACGAGAAATTGAAAGAACGTTCTCGGAAATTCAACCTGCGGTCGAGCATTGATTAGCTCGCTCCAAAGCAATCAGAGACTCACCGGTGAGACGAGAAGTATCAGAAAAAAAACACCGCCTAACGGGATCCCGTGGCGGTGCATTGAAACCAAAAGCTCGTCAAAACCATTCGCTGATCAACTCTTGCTGGCAACACTCGCCAGAGCATCACGCGCCGAAGACGCAACCTCGTCGAACACAAGCGGCTCGTGAATCGCTAGCTCGCTCAGTGTCTTGCGATTCAAACCGAGATTCGCCAACTGCAAGCCGTGAATGAATCGGGAGTACGACATCCCTCGCATCTCAGCGGCAGCCTTGATCCGAATGATCCACAACGCACGGAACTCACGCTTGCGGACCCGTCGATCTCGATAGGCAAAACAACGGTTGCGAACCACTGTCTCTTTGACTGTGCGCAACAAGTTCTTGCGGCCGCCGTAGCTTCCCTTGGCTTCACGAAAAAGTCGTTTGTGTGCTCGATGGCGGGCGACGCTGTAGCTGATTCTCATTTTGAAATGCGCTCAAGTAGACAAAATCGAAAGAACACGTCGCAGGTTTGAAGCCCGTGCAAATCAACCTCAAACGGCTCGGACAGAAAAATTCAAAGTTCGACTACGAACAAGGACGAAGCGCGTCGATCACGGTGCGGGCATTGGCACCCGTCAGCACCGTATCACAGCGATTTTGGCGTTTTCGTTTGCCGGACTTATGGCTCAGCAGGTGGCCGCGGAACGGGCTACGACATTTCGCTTTGCCATTGGCCGTTGCGGTGAACCGCTTCTTGATTCCTTTGTGGGTTTTTTGCTTAGGCATCGTCATCTTTCCAAGCTCTTGGCATCTAAACAATCGTTATTACGCAACGACCCAATCTCAGACGGACATCCGAGGGGGCGGGAGTATAAGCATCGAAGACAGGCGGTTCCAGTCCGTGAACTCGAAAAACTGCGAGGAGTTCACACACCGGAAAAAGGTGCCGAAATCTGCCCCCATCAGAAGCTCTGATTATGGTTTCATTGCCAGCGCAGCGACCTCAAAGCGATGAGCAAGCGATGTCCAACTCACAAAGCCACCACAATTCCGTTAGAAAACTAGGCTTTGGGTGACAACACTGCGGTCATATTGCGTCCACCCTCCATGGAGGGTGACTTTTCAATTTTCGAGACATCTTGGAGGGTCTCGATGATCGCAAGCAGAATTTCACGACCACGTTCGTGGTGCGCGTTCTCACGACCTTTGAATTGCACGTTGAACTTGACCTTGTCTTTTCCAATCAAGAAATCACGAGCCTGCTTGACCTTGAAATCGATGTCGTGTTCGCCCGTCTTCGGGCGCAATCGAATCTCCTTCAACTGCACTTGATGTTGCTTGGCCGAGACAGCGGCCTTCCGCTTTTGTTCGTACTTGAATTTCCCGTAGTCCATGATTCGACAGACGGGTGGCCGTTCGTTCGGGGCTACTTCGACCAGATCGAGGCCAACGTCGGCGGCAAGCCGCTGAGCTTCTGAAGTGGGAATGACGCCAAGCATCTTTCCCTCGTGATCGACGACGCGGATCGGCGAAAGTCTGATTTGCTCATTGATTCGATGCGTGGTTTCGATTGCTGGC
>JAYVOX010000769.1:0-3235 GCA_043757695.1 Schlesneria sp. | reverse complement strand
CTGTTTCTGGGGGCCATGACAGCGGAAGCAGGATCGCTCAAACAGGGGCCTCACATCGCGAACGAAATCGACTTGCTTGTCGGCTGCGGGAGGCAACGTGCTGGCGTTGTCATCGGCGAAGCTGACCGCGTTGAAGCCGCCGATCAACGCGGTCAGCTTCACAGCGACAACGGCGATGACACAGTAAAGCGAGTTGCAGCGGAGTTCGGTTCGACTCATGAATCGTTCTCACGAGGCAGGCTGTTGGGGCGGGAAACTGACGCGGATGGCGGGCGGTCACAGTGTACGCCGTGACTTGGGGCGAAGTCGAAGTCAGTACCACTTCCGCTTATCGACGAGCGTCGCGGGTGGCTCGCCCTTCACGAAGCGGCGGATGTTTTCGAGCAGCGTCTCCAGATGTCGTTCGGCAATGTGAGGCGAGGCGGCGGCGACGTGCGGTGTGATGATGACGTTGGGCATCTGCCAGAGCGGATGATCGGCCGGAAGCGGTTCGATCTCGCAGACATCGAGAGCCGCGCCGGCGATGTCACCCGCGCGCAGGGCCTCGGTCAGATCGTGCAGATCGACAATCGCGCCGCGCCCGATGTTGATGAGGATGCCGCTGGGCTTCATCAACTGGATGATGCGGCGTCGAAACAGCTTCTCGGTCTCGGGCGTGTGAGGCGCGGCGATGACGACGTAGTCGCTGGCGGCCAGCAACTCGGGAAGCCGGTCCACGTCCCAGACACTCTCCAAGACTCCCTCAACCGAACGGCAGACGGGATCGACACCGAGCAGCCTCATTCCAAATGCCGCAGCGCGGCGCAGCACCTCGGCACCGATGTGTCCGACACCGACAACGCCCAGCGTGCAGTCGGACAAGTGTTGATGAGCACGATCCATCGGCAGCACCGTCCCCGGCGCGGCAACGAAGTTGACGACGTAGCTCTTGTCGCCAATGGGCGACCATTCGCCGCGCTGCTGTTGTCGCAGATACAGAGGCAGGTTGCGGGCAAAACACAGCACAAAGCCCAGGACGTGATCGGCGATCACGTCCGAGAACAGACCGCGCATGTTGCTGAGCAGACACGGATGCTCGACGAGTTCCGGGAACAGAAAATGTTCGAGACTCGCGGTGGGAGACTGCACCCAGCGCAGTTGCTTCGCGCACGCAAGCAACTCGCGCGTGAGCTTGCCGAAGAACGCATCGGCTTCGGTGATCTCGCACTTCGCTTCATCGAAGTCGCTCGCGTTGACGACACTCATTGACGCTGCGACTTCACGGATGCGCGCCTCGCGCAGGGCATCGACGGGAGGATGAATGACGAGCTTCATGAGCGGCGGTCTCCAGTGAAGAGAACTGAGTGCGGGGTGTGTTCACGCCGAGATTGTCAATCGACAGTGACTTCAAAAATGGCCTAATTCCATAGGCCCAGCGACACGTTTGTAATCCTTGATTCAGGCCAGCGACAGCATGGTAACGAGCGCAGTGTCAAGTGATGAGGACCACGCGCAGAGGAGATTCACGAAGAGAGATTTTTCCACTTGCTCTCGTGAAAGTCCGTGCGCAGAATGTCGCCGCATTGAAGGCTCCTGCGAGCCGTTGACATCTCTTACACACCCATCACGAGGCCGCCCGATGCGAGTTTATACGCGTGGAGTAGACCAAGGATTGATGATCGGAACTGACGTTCAAGTGAACGTCTTGGAGGTCCACAGCGACCGAGTGCGATTGGCCATCTTCGATCCCGAGGCATCTCCCACGTACCGCGAAGAAGTGTTGTTTTTGCCGTCAGACGATGGTGATGACTTCGATCCGAGTGAGAGCGAAAGGGCGGAGTACGTTCCCGCGTTTGATCTGTTTGGAACAGACTCATTGTTGGCAGCCATGCGGTGAGTCAATGTCGCCCGCTCTTCGCCTCTGAAGTCTGACGAACGGAGTCGCCCTTCCAGATGTTCGAGAGAATGGTTCCCGTTTCATCGGCGTAGCCGGGATGATTCAGGCGGTCAAACGAGCTACCAAGAACTCACGAGTAGTCTGGTCTAGGACTCACGCATGAATAACAGGGCGACGTAGCTGAAGTCGTGAGAATTCAGACCGAAGTCTCCCGACTTCGGCTACGCCAGTTGTTCATGCGCCAATTCTTAGGGAACGACGGTGCATGGAATGCAGGTCTCATCAAGTTCACGTCGCTCGGCCGATGACCCGTACTCTGCGGAACAGATTGCGGAGTTCGGGTTGCGTCCCGATTGGCTCGCCCGTCATGTGGCGGTCATCATGGACGGCAACGGGCGGTGGGCGATGTCGCGCGGGTTGCCGCGCATTGAAGGGCATCGGCGCGGGGTCGGAACTGTGCGAGCCATCGTCGAGCAGTGTTCGCGGTTGGGCCTCGACCAATTGACGCTGTACTGTTTCAGCAGCGAGAACTGGAAGCGACCGCCGCTGGAGTTGAAGCTGCTCATGCAACTTTTCGAGCAGTATTTGATCGAAGAGCGGAGCGAGATCATTCGTCAGAACTTGCGGTTCGCCGTGATCGGTCGGCGCGAAGGTTTGGGTGAAGGGGTGTTGCGTGAGATCGAACGGACGTGCGATGTCAGCCGCGAACACACGGGGATGAGGCTCTGTCTCGCAGTGAATTATGGCAGTCGTGGTGAGATCACCGATGCGGCTCAAGCGATCGCGCGCGAGGTGGCGGCAGGGCGACTCGATCCCAACGCCATCACGGAAGAGACCATTGCCGCTCACTTGTACACGGCGGGAATGTCGGACCCCGACTTGGTGATTCGTACAGCAGGGGAGCTGCGCGTCAGCAACTATCTCCTCTGGCAGATCAGCTATGCCGAGCTGTGGGTCACCGACAAATTTTGGCCAGACTTCACCACGGACGATCTGCACTCCGCGTTGAAAGACTTCGCCGCGCGCGATCGCCGGTTCGGAGGATTGTCGAGTTGATTCGCTTCCCGCGCTGGACCGTCTAACATCGTGATCGCTCCCGTTCTGTCGGTGATTGAGACCCTTCCCTCCAGACTCCTGCTCACATGCTGCGTTGGCGACTCGTCGTATCGGCCGTCTTGATTCCGCTGTTCGTCGCGCTCTTCTGGCTCGACGCACGATGGGGAGCATCCGCACCGATTCTCCTCGCCGTGGTGATTCTGTTGGCCATTCGCGGTGCAGGCGAAATGGTGGACCTGCTCTGGACGAGATCGTTCACGCCGAACCGCGTCATCGTCTCGGCCTGCTGTGTCATGGTGGCCG
>JAYVOX010000768.1:0-3238 GCA_043757695.1 Schlesneria sp. | reverse complement strand
AGCTTCGGCCGCTGGGCATTTGTAGAAATTGAAGACCCGTGGGACGCCAAGAACACGATTTGTCAGTTTCTGAAAGTTCCTGACAGTGTTTCCGAGTTTGCTCTTCGGTGATCGACTTTGACGGCGAAGATATTCCGCGACGGTACGGTTTCAATGCAAATGACGATACACGAAGATTCCGACATTGGATCAGGTGATCAAACTGGTTTTGAACAGCGAGAAACAGATGACGACAACGCCCGAACGGAAATTCGGTCAAGAATTTCCGGCCAATTGTCCACCGTCAAATGCGACGGATGCGAATGGAACGGTCTATCGGCTCGTGAAGAACAAACCGCCTGATGAATCCGACTTTCAAACTCACGCGAAACTTGGACTCGCATTGAGAGCCGAGCCGTGTGATCGCTGTGGGTTGAGCGTCTACGCGAATCAAAGCGATGCCGTGGCCATGTTCCTGAGAGTTGCCGAACGCTATGGAGTCGAAGGAACAAGGATCGGGCGTTTCGTTGCTCGCCTGTGTTTGGCTGCGGACCACGGGAGACTCCTTTCAACTCCCAATCGGACGTTCCACGACTCACACCATACTTGGTGGCCATATTCCAGTGCGGATCGCCTGAGTAGCTTCGAGCAAATTGTGGAGGATGCCAGCCATGCTTTGGGAACCTAAAGGCAAATCGCTCGAACCGGCGTTCCTCGGTTCGCTTGAGCCGGAAAGAGTTCTGTTCGAGTACGAAGGTCCTCGATCATTTCTAGCGCGTGACCCGAACGGCGACTTGCTCTTCGCGCATCAATGCGGCGAGTTTGTAGACGCTTGGCGATATGCCGTGGTGCCGTTTTCAGATGAACTGACCGCCGCACTGGAAGAGGGGCGTCTCGACCTTCGGTCGGCGTTGCAGCAACCGCGGCTCTGGCTGGTTGACATTGGCCACGGGGGACAACCCCAGCGTTGTGTCCGGTCTTCAATCTCTGACGTGCCAGAGACCTGTTTGCCAACATTGGGAGTAATGCTGTACCCGGACCTCGAACCACTGTTGGCCGTGCGGTCGATCGGAAAGAATGTGGAACTGGGAACAGCCACGCTCGGACTGCTGCGAACGTCACTCGACAACACTCGCAATGCACTGAAAACGCTGGCCACGTATGTGCTCGGAGAAGCTCAGAAGAGCGGACAGCCCAGTCGAAAGACGCGCAAGTACTATGACCTGCCGGCGCAGCTTCTGGCGGGAAGCGTTCGTGTCTGTGTTTTCGCGCCGGCCGATCCTCAACAGCAGATGTTCGATGCGACCGATGAGACGTGGGCCAGAATGCAGAAACTGCTCCAACTCGGACTGGATGAGATCGGGAAGCAGTCCACAACCGCCGCCACTCCGCCGGACAACGACCTTCGCGCCGCGTTGCAGGCGGTTTATTGCCTGGCTCCGCCCGCCTACGGCCCTGTCGAATCGACGGAAGTCTCAGGACGTCTCGTTCGCGCATCGAGTACAGCAAGAGTCATTTCGCGGTCGGCCGGAGTGACACTGCGAGCGAGATTGAAGGTCGGGATGGAACAGAAGCCAGAGATTGTTGAAGCCCAAGGAATCATCAGCGAACTGGATCGCGAGGAAGCCACATGCCTCCTGCGAGACAACGTGGGCATGACGCTTTACAAGATTTCGTTCGATGAAAAACTTTCCGATGAAGTGAAGGATGCGTTTGATTCGGGGTGTGAAGTGAAGATCGCCGGACAAACCACGCCTCCAATCACCGTTGTTGAGCTTCTCGCCGTTGAACCTCTCTCCTGAGACATTGCTTCAGTATGCCCAAGAAGAAACCCGCCGCCAAAGCCTCCATCCCCGTCGAGGCCATCAAGCACTCCGACACGCGGAAGAACATTCCGACCGAGCAGTTGCGGGACTTCATGCCCGAGCAGGCCGTTGCGCCGAAGCTTTATCCGCGCGATGTGTCGCTCGATCCGCAGTTGGTCTGGAAGGGGAAGGATGAGCAGGACGCCAGGCCGCTCGAAGTCCCCGTCGTGCCGATTTACATTCAAGAGAAGATTCATCCGCAGGCCATCATCGAAGACCTGAAGGCGCGGCAGCCTCAGCCCGAGGCGAGCGAACGGCAACTCGATCTGTTTGCCGACTTCAACGGGATCGACACGTTTGAGAAGAAGGTGGACTTCTACCATCACGACCAGCACTGGTCGAACCGGATGATTCTGGGCGATTCGCTGGCGGTGATGACATCGCTGGCCGAGAAGGAGGGGCTGAAGGGTCAGGTGCAGACGATTTATTTTGATCCGCCGTATGGGATCAAGTTCGGCAGCAACTGGCAGGTGAGCACTCGCAAGCGGGACGTGAAGGACGGCAAGGCGGAGGATGCGACGCGGCAGCCCGAACAGGTGCGAGCCTTCCGCGACACCTGGGAGCTGGGCATTCACAGCTACCTGGCGTACCTGCGCGACCGCCTGACCGCCGCCCGCGACCTGCTGACCGAAACCGGCAGCGTCTTCGTCCAGATCGGCGACGAAAACGTGCATCTCGTCCGCTCGGTGATGGATGAGGTTTTTGGGGTGGAGAACTTCGTCTCGCTCATCACGTTCCGGACGACCGCCAACTTGGTTGGAAACTACATCGGTCGGAATAGCGACTACATTGTTTGGTTCGCGAAGAGCGTTGACCATTTGAAGTACCGTCAGCTCTATGAGGAGCGAACGATCGCGGACGACGTTGGTGGACGCTACACGCGGTATGAACTACCGAAGGGAGACCGTCATGTTATGGATTCAGAGGAACGCGGCGACATCTCGCGACTTCCGCAAGGTGCGATGATTTATCGGCACGACAACTTGACCTCGCAGGGTGCGACCCAAGGCGGCACAGTTTGGTTTGAGTTTGAAGGTAAACGCTTTCATCCAGGCAGCAGCCGACACTGGACGACCAGCATTGATGGACTCGAAAAGCTCCGTGTCGCGAGACGATTAGCCGCACCATCCGAAAACTCGCTCGCGTATGTCCGATACATGAAGGACTTTCCCGTCGGAGAATACACGAACGTCTGGACTGACACGCAAACGGGTGCATTCACCGACGACAAAGTCTACGTCGTTCAAACCAACACGAAAGTCATCGAGCGTTGTCTGCTGATGACGACGGACCCTGGGGACTTGGTGCTGGACCCGACGTGCGGATCGGGGACGACGGCCTATGTGGCCGAGCAGTGGGGACGACGCTGGATCACCCTCGACACCAGCCGAGTC
>JAYVOX010000767.1:0-3245 GCA_043757695.1 Schlesneria sp. | reverse complement strand
TGTTGAAGTTCGAGGATCGCGATGTCGGCGATGGCTCCCGGTCGCAGCGTTCCCAATTCGTGTTCGCGGCCGAGAAAGCGCGCGGGCGTTTGCGTGACGCGCAGGATGACATCACGCAGTGACAACCCGAGGTGCAGGAACTTGTCCATCGTCGTGACGAGGTCAAACACGGGGCCATGCACGTTGTAGTGATGAATGTCGCTGCTGATGAAGTCGGGGAGAATCCCTTGCTGCAAGAGTGCCCGCGCCACGCGGATGTCGAAGCTCGCCACGCCGTGGCCGACATCCAGCAACACGCCGCTCCGCAACGCATCGCGCACGGCGGGAAGCAGATTGCGATCGGCATCGACCAGCCCACAACGCTTGCCGTGATAGCAGTGCGTCAACACGTCGCCCGGTTTGAGTTCCGCGAGAATCTGTTCGATGGTGAGCGACGATCCCGGCGTGTGAACGACCAGCGGCAGACCGACTCGCTTCGCCGCCGCTCGGGCCAGCACGAGTCCTTCCGCTTCATGACGCCCGTCTTCCGCGAGGTTCGCCGTGCAGCGAATCTTGATGCCGCAGATCACGTCGCGATGTTTGGCGACGACTCGTTCGACGTTCTCAACGCTGCAATACCGCAGGTCATGCAACTCACCGAGTGCGGGAAGCGTTCCGACGCTGCTGATCATCCCCTGCCCCGCAATGTGCAGCAGCGCGAAGACGCGCGTCTGCGATGAGTCGATGACGAACCGGCGAAAGCCCTCGAAGATCAGTCCCCCTGCCGTTCCGAAATCGACGACGGTTGTCACGCCGCGCGCGAGGCACGTCGAATCAGGTTCGATCCCGAAGTGACTCACGCCGGGAAAGACATGCACGTGAAAGTCGATCAACCCCGGCACGACATAGCGGCCATTGGCATCGACCGTGCGAATCGCCTGCGCCTCAGCTCCCGGTTCGAGGATCGCGGCGACTCGACCACCCGTCACAGCCACATCGCGACGAGCATCCAAACTGGCGGCCGGGTCAATCACATGTCCGTGGCGGATCAGCAGGTCATACATGGCGGAGGCTTCGTCTGTGAGAGGCTTCTGTTCCAAAGCGAGGCGGCAGGAAAGATACCCAGTTGTAACTCGATCACCAATCCGCGCGGACCTGTAGGATGGGCACTCTTGCCCGTCCGGCTGTCGCAACCACGGCTCAAAAGGACCCTGACCCGACCGTATTGCAGCTGTGTGAATGCGACCGGTATTTGCCCCAACGGGGCTAAAACCAAGACATTTCGCCCTCCAGAACTTCACAAATACAATCCGGTAGAGCCGGAAAAGGCCGATGAGCAGACGGGCAAGAGTGCCCATCCTACAAGCCTCGGACTTGGTTGCAGCCGCACGTTCGCCATCAATGCAAACACCCCGGCGAGCGGGGTGTTTGGTTCGATCAAAAGATTAGTCAAGCGAGACTTCGTTCTACTTCGCGCCGCTCGCGGGCTTCACCGAGGTCGCCTTGATGTACGGCAGATAGACCTCGCGCAGTTTCGATTCGAGATTCTCGGCGTCGAGGACCGTCTCGGCGACGATGCCGTTCGGATCGACGAGCCACATCGTCGGGAGATTGTTGATCCCATAGTGAGCGGCGAGCGGCGAGTTCCAGCCCCGTTGTTCACGGTTGGGTGAGAAGATTTGCGGCCACGTCAGGCCCGCTTTCTCGATGAACGCTTCGACGGCAGGCTCTTCCGCGTCCAAGTTGACTCCGACCACGACGGCATATTTGTCGTACTTCTTCGCCGTCGCCAACAGCTTGGGCAGTTGCTGAACGAAGGGCTGCGCGTGCGTCGCCCAGAAGACCACGATCACCATCTTGCCGCGATACGTTTCGACATCGACCTCACCGCCATCCATCGTCGGGCCGGAGAGTTCGAGCGTTTTCCCCTTAAGCTGCAAGCGGCGGACAACGCCCTGCGCCTGTTGCGCCTGTTGCGTATTCTTAAACTTGGTCATGAGCAGTGAGTAGCAGCTCTTGGCTTCGTCCGGCATTCCATTCAATTCGCAACTGCGCGCGGCCGCTGCCAACAGTGGGACCGCTCGCCCCTGCTCTTCTGGAAATCGTGTCGCGAACAGTTGCGAATGCTTGGCAAATTCTTGCAGCCACTTCGGCTCAGCGCGACCGTACCGCAGAGCGTTCGCGTGCGTCAGATTGACGAGCGTCAACTGGGCTTCGAGAGCCGATTCGGAGTTCGGGTTTCTCGCGTGGAAAGCCTTCGCCGCTTCAAACAACGATTCGATGCTGGCCGCGTCCCCTTGCAACGCCATCTGCAATCGAGCGTCGAGCAACTGATGGACGGCGGTCTCGAACTCCGCTTCCAACTCGGGCTTCTTGCTCGTCTTGGCGAGGCACTCTTCCGCGAGCTTGATGATTTGCAGATTGCGTTCGCGCCGCACGACGCGTTGTTGTTCGTATTCCTTCTGGAGCACGGCCTCTTGCTGAGGAGTCAGCTCCTTCTCGAAGTCTTCGTCCTCTTCATCGTCCACTTTCTTGTTGTCGCTCCCCGGCAGCGGCAATGTGCGAATGTGCTGAATCTCCAGCAGCAGCCATTCGGGAGAGCCTTTCTCAGGCTCCTTCGCGGCGGGAGGAGTTTGCGTGACGACGGGCTGCGGCTGTGAGGCCGTCCCCTTAGCAGCGGCTCCCTTGGATGTCGCCGCTGCCGGAGCAGCCCCAGCCTTCGTGGCCTTGTTGGCGGCGGGCTTGAAGCCTGGGAGTGCCATCGTCGGCAAGCCCGTTGAGCCCGTCTCATCATCCGTCGAGGCGATCGATCCGGTTCCGCTCGTGCTGCTCCCGCAACCCGATAAGTTCCCGATCAATGCACCCGCGATCCCCGCACACCACAGAAAGCGATTCAGAGCAGCCATGACCTCTCCATCCTTTGAGAGCCGTCGCAACATCCACCAAAACGGGACCGATCGTCGTCGCGGTCAGCGGGCAAGCCGTTGACACCACCGAGACCAATCGGCCGGGTTGTATGGCAAATCTCAAAAACGCAGCAAGAGGAACTCGCAGAACTTGCCGGTCTGAAGCTCTCAGTAACCCGCAGCGTCAGCGAGGGCGTGTGAAACTTAAAAAACATGCGGACTCCCTCGCTGACGCTGCGGGTTACTTTTCTAAATTAGACCTCACGCGGCCAAAGCTGAGACACTGGCGAGCCGCATGCCGTCAGGCTGCGGGTTCTTGATCGCCGCAGGAAACCCGTGGCCTCACGGCACACGGCTCGC
>JAYVOX010000766.1:0-12153 GCA_043757695.1 Schlesneria sp. | reverse complement strand
GTCGAATAACCCAGTCGCAATCTGACGATCCAAAAAATAACGCTCCCCGCCTCGTCAGGCCCGTAACCGCCACCACCTTCCCGGACAGACACCTAGGATCGGCCGTTCCCAATCCGCGCAAGGTCATGCTTTGCGGCAGGGTTTTCGGCGAGACTCACTCGCACGACGAGTGGCACAGACGATCCAAATCGTCGAAGAAGTGCGGATACGTTTTTGACGTGCAGCCTGGATCGGCGATCACGATCCCGGGTACTCGTAGGCCCAGCAGCGTGAAGCTCATCGCCATGCGGTGGTCGTCATAGGTGGCGACGGTTCCCGGTTGAAGTGGTCCGGGGTAGATGGTCATGCCGTCCGGATGCTCTTCGACTTTCAGCCCTAAACCTTTGAGTTCAGTGACGACGGCTGTGACACGATCAGTTTCTTTGTGTCGCATGTGCGCCACGTTGCGAATACGTGTTGGACCTGATGCGAACGGGGCCACGCACGCCAAGGTTTGAGCGGTGTCACTGATCGCGTTCATGTCGATGTCGATCCCATGAAGAGAACGACCTCGCACAGTGATGCTCTCCGCGTTCCAAGTCACCTCGCAACCCATGCGTTTGAGTGCCTGAACAAAGAACACGTCCCCTTGTAGCGCTGCGGCGGTGAGTCCTTGCACTGTTACTTCACCTCCCGTCACGGCTGCGGCTGCGAAGAAGTAGCTGGCCGCTGAGGCATCTGGCTCGATGTCGTAGCTGCGACCGCGATACGACTGCGGGCGGATGAGATAGCGGCCCGGTTCGTCACGCTCGACATTCACATCGAATTGCGACATCACCTTCAACGTCATCTCGACGTAAGGCTCTGAGACCATTTCACCAGCAAGACGGATTTCGACGGGAGCCTTCGCACACGGGGCCGCCATCAAAATTGCACTCAAGAACTGACTCGACATGTCAGCATTGACGGTCGTCGTCCCACCACGTAGCCCTTCGCTGGTGAGTACGACCGGAGGGCAGCCTGTTGCAAGTTCTGAAGTGGCGGTGATTCCAAACTGCTGGAGCGACTCCAAGAGATCGCCGATCGGTCGCTCACGCATCCGCGCGTTGCCGTCGAGTCGAAACGTCCCTTGCCCCAATGCACAGACTGCCGTGAGGAACCGAATACTCGTCCCGCTGTTTTCAAGCCAGAGGTCGGCCGTACCGATGGGCAACTTCCCCGAGCAACCGTTCACCGTCACCGAACAATCAGCGGGAGAGTGTTCGATTCCGATGCCCAGCCGCCGCAGGCTGTCGATCATGACCTGAGTGTCGCGGCTATCGAGAACGCCCGTCAGACGCGATGTCCCTTCAGCCAATGCTGCAACGACGAGCGCTCGATTGGTGAGACTCTTCGATCCTGGAGGTCGGATCGTTCCAATCACGGGACGATTCACGGGAACAATTTCGCGGGTGTCTGTCATGGTGAGATTGCAGAGAATGAAATCAGTCGGAATCACAGTTCTGGGCCGCAAGAATACAGACCGATCAGATCGCTTGCCACGCGACAGTGCTCACCGTGTGAGGCAGACCGAAGCGAGACTTCCGTGCCTGATCTCCTCGGCGCGATGAAAGCTTCGCGAACGATCTTCTGCGCAGGAAAACAGCCCGTCGGCGAACGAACGCGGGCGGGCTGGCTGGTGAGGTGTGGAATTGATCGCCGTGTTTGACCGCCGAAAGCGAATCAACAGCGACTTTCAAAATGGACATTCAAACCGGCTGCAAGTGAGCGAGTTCGTCTCGCAACCGGATTCTCGCCGTGTGGAGACGCCGCTTGATCGTGCCAACGGGGCTATTGAAGCGGTCGCTCATTTCGATCAACGACTGCCCTTCGAAATAGAACGCAACGAGCGTTGTGCGGTCGAGTTCCCTCAACCGCTTCAAGCCGCCTCGCAACTGATCCGCTTGTTCGCCACTCATCGCGTGATCGAGTGGCGACTGACGATCGCAATTCACTGTGCCGAGGACTTCCGGGTCTTGATTCGTCACACGCGGACGCCGCACGGCTCGATTGATCGACAACCGAACGGCAATCCGTCGCAGCCAACCTGGGAACCGCTCGGCCTCGCGCAACTGCGGCAACTTTCGGAGTGCTTGAATGAACACGTCCTGAGTCAGCTCGGCCGCTTCCGCCTGATTGCGAAGTCGCCTTAATGCGATCGCAAACACGGTCGTTTCGAACGCCTGAGCAAGCTGGCCAAAGGCCGCTCGATCTCCAGTCTGAGCCTGCAAAACGAGCGGCAAGAATTCTTCTTGATCCATGATGAATGTTTTCCTCAAACGCTCGCGGGCGTCGTCGTGACGCGGCGAGTGAGATTTCCGGCGAAGTTGAAAGGGACGATCACCGGCCGCTGAGAAAGTGCTGCGGGAAAGCAGGACTTTGCAAAGCGAATGCGCGGTGGTGCGTCGGGTTAGCGGGCCACTCGGAAGATGCTGTCAAACACGAACGAGCGTGCTGACATGATCCGCCATGAGGCCGGGCACCGAACTTCAGACAGAGAGCAATCCCTGACGATGGTCTCAGCCGCTAATCGAGCGACTTAGTACCAGCATGGCCCACGCGGCCGTCGGCAGTTGATGGGAGGCATCGAGCCGCCAAGAACCATCGAGGCGTGAACACAAGGTCTCGGTTCCTCGTCCACGTTCTCTGGCCTCGCGACGAATCAGACTCTGTTTTGAGTCGGCCACGTCGCGTGACGGGGACGTGGAACAAGTGGACCCTTGGTCGGGATGCAGGACGACGCGATCGGCTTCGCAGGGGCGCTCAACGCCAGGGAAATACGACCGATGGGCATTCGTTGCATCTACAACCAGACCGGCTTGAAAGCTGGCGTTGGCGTTGATCATCGAGTTTTGAATGCCGTGTGTGTTTTGCATCGGGTACCTCCTGCGGGATCCGCAGTCGTCGGGAAACATTCGTCAAACAACAGTGTTTCGGAGAAAAAAATCCGCAATCCTGAGTTGTGCGTGACATTCGCTCCACGCTTGCGGCGGAAGTCACAAGGATTCCGCGATGCACGAAAGACATCGAGCGTACGGAAAAGGTTCGCCATTTTTTCTGTCGGTTCGGGAGATTTCTCTCAGAACTCCGGTGAATCTGCCAGTTCGGACTTTCATTGTGAACGAACGAGGGGGAGCGACGGACGGGATTCCAACCCGCTTCAAGAGGTCACAGTCTGAAGTGGATTTACCCCGCCCGAAGCATGAGTAAGGGTGATACCTCGCGCGGCCCAAACGGAGACTTTCTGAGCGGTGGACGTAAGTCCTCCGGTTCTCGGGGTGAAGAACCGGAGGACTTACGTCCACCGCTCAGAAAGTCTCACTCGTGACCGTGCGAGGTGTCACTCCCTCGCTCACGCTTCGGGTTGCTGTGGGTGGAGCAGATTCTGCCGCTCATCGTTGATCGTTTGCCTCTCGACTCAAGTGACCGGCAAGAGTTGCCGACCTGTGATGGCATGAGCCGGTGTCAACAGAGATCAAAGTCGGCGTACTCAGAAAAATCGGAAGAAACCGTAAAGTTCGCAGCGGCGCATGGTCGATGCTCGATACACGGAGCTTTCGTACTCCGGGACCCTGTTTCGTCGAGACTTCGGGAAAGGATTCCCTCCAAATGAATCTGCGTCGTTGGATGACTCTCAGTAGCTTGTTGATCGCGTCCTCTGTCGGATGCTGCCATACGCGGTGTGTTTCGTCAGACCCTTGTGATCCGTGTGGTCCATCGCCCACGTGCGGCCGGTACGTCTCCGGCTGGATGGGCCACAAGGTTCAGGCTTGGCGGACGCGCAACTATGGCTGGGGTTGCGGCTGTGGCGGCTGCGATTCGTGTGGCTTCGACGGCGAGGCGATTGCGTCGGGTTGTACCTCTGGAAGTTGCGGCGGCTCGATGGCGAGTGGCTCGCCGTCCGGATGTGCCTGTGGTCAGCAGCACTCGGAATACGCCCCGAGCGTTCCGAACCAGATGATTGCTCCGGCACCACCTTCCTACGGGCCAACGCCCGCGCCCGTAGCGATTCCACCGCAGTCACCAATGGACAAACCGCCGATGAGCAATGAAACCGCGCCGCCTCCCGCTGATGCGAACACGACGCAGCGAAACTCAGCTGGACCTCAGCATGTTTCTGTCGAGGAATTCCACCGGTTGCCGGGCGTTGTTGTCACAGGCTCGACCAGCCCGTCTTCTTCCATTCCAAGCTTGTCGAGTTCCGTGAGTGCCACGCAGCCAGCATTGGCCGCTCCGCAACTCTCCTCCGTCCCCGCTCCACCGAGAGTCGTCTCGTCTGGTGCTCAACAGGTCAATTGGGTTCCGTCGAAGAAGTGACCCGTGTGAAAGACTCTTGAACGGAGTCTGTCTCAATACAAAACAAAAGCCGCACGCGGTGAGGACCAACGTCTTCACCGCGTGCGGCTTTTGAATCGAGGGTGTGAAGCGGCTGATACCTCACGCGGCCAAAGATGAGACACTGGCGAGCCGCGTGCCGTCAGGCTGCGGGTTCTTGATCGCCGCAGGAAACCCGTGGCCTCACGGCACACGGCTCGCTTAAAACGTCGCACTGCCTACCGCGCGATGTATAGACACGCTCACAAGATTTCGAGGGTTGGCATCCGCGGTGTTTCGAGCAGTTGTTTCGCGAGCTGCATTGCGGCTTGTTCGCAGATGTTCAAGAGCGGGACGCGTGAGGGATTGTCTTCTGAGAAGAGGCTACCGATCCGGCCATCGTCTCCTCGAATCCGGATACCTGCGTCGATGGGCAGTTCACCTAGGAACGGGATGCCGAGTTCTGTGGCCTTCTGTCGCACGCCTCCTCGTCCGAAAATGTCGCCCGTCATGTTCTCGACCAGACCGAGAATCGGAATCTTGACCTGGCGGAACATGCTGATCGCCTTGATCGCATCGAGCAGCGCGACCTGTTGCGGTGTGCAAACGACGATCGCTCCAGCCAGTCCCAACAACTGCGAGAGCGTCAGCGTGACATCTCCCGTACCGGGCGGCAGGTCGATGATTAGGTAATCGAGGTCGCCCCAGTCGGTGTCTTTGAGGAACTGCGTGATCGCGCGATGGAGCAGCGGTCCACGCCAGATCACCGCCTGATCCGGTTTGACGAAGTAGCCCATCGACATCACCTTCATGCCATCGGCATCCACTGGCTCAATCCGTTCGATCTCTTCGCCAGCGGCTGTGGTGTGTTTGACGGCAACGGGCATCCCATGGGAACCGACCATGTGCGGGATGCTGGGGCCGTAGACATCGGCATCCATGAGTCCGACCTTGCAGCCCAGCGTCTTCAGCCCAAAGGCGAGCGATGCCGCGACGGTGCTCTTGCCGACACCACCTTTGCCGCTGCCGACGGCGATGACATTCTTCGCGCGCAAGCCAATCGATCCGCCGCTCATCTTGCCGCGCACGTTGGAGATGAACGCGACTTCAACCGGTCCCGCATCCGAGATCGACTCGCGAATCGCGGACTTCACCGCTTCGGTGATTCGCTCGCGACGCGGATAGGCTGGCGTCGGTAGGTCGATGGTCACGGTAATCGAATTGCCCGCGCCGATGGCCGCGCTGTTGAGCATTCCCATCTCACCGAATGATCGGCCGATCTCGGGGTCACGCAGGTTGCGGAGTCGTTCTAACACTTGCATCTCAGTCGGCATGTCGTCGTCCAGTTTGTGGCAGGGCCAGAAGTTCTAATCGAGGTTGGAAGTCGCTAGGCATGGTGAGTCAGACCATGTCGCCTGATCGAGGGTGCGGCGCACAAAGCAGAGGGGTGAAGGCCGCAGAGTTGTAGCAGTGGTCTCTGTGACCGGCAACGACCCGAGTTATGTCAGACGGAGTTGGCGCAGGCAGAGTCGAGCCAGGTCTGCTCCAGTGACTTCATCGCTGACGAACCCGATCGTTCCCGCTTCGCGCACGGTCCACTCAAGGTCCGCAAAGTCGGCTGAGGCACAGACGATGACCGGCCTCGCAGGGTGAATCCGTAGTCGGCGGCTGAGCCACGACAGGCAGTCGGCGGGGGCGGAGTCCAAGTCCAATAGGATGAGTGCTTGAGTGAAGTCGTTTGTCGCAGCGGCGAGGTCTTGCACGCTGCGGCACTCTTGCACGAGAACCTGCCGTGAGACCAGTTGCCGCTGAAGCTCTGGCCCCCAGAACGGTCGCTTCTCGAACACAGCCACACAACTGGCGGGGCGAGTCATGACTCCAGACATGTGACAGACTCCCTTCCTGAGAACTCGTTCGACGGCAGCTTGTAGGATGGGAACTTTTGCCCGTCCGGTTTTCATGGGACTGGTGTTGTGCCAGAAACCAGACGGGCAAGAGTGCCCATCCTACGGTTCGCGATGTAATTCTGGGGCGAGTTCTAAGCGGTTCGATCGTGAGCGACAAGCAGTCATCTGACCTCTCTTGTCGGTCTTCTGCGCGAGACCTAGAATGCGGCCCGGCATGAGGGAGCGTGCTGACTCACCGGCCGTGATCGGTTGCGGCGACTTCTCTCCACGCCGCGAATCACACGAGCATTTCACCACGAGCATTTCACCACGAGCTTTTCTCTTGGCCTCTGCCGAACACCAGCCACGGATGCGAATCGCCGTTCTCGGGTCCACCGGTTCGATCGGCACGAGTTGTCTCGATGTCATCGCGGCCAACCCGGAACGCTTGGAACTGGTCGGCATCACCGCGCATCGCCGTTGGGAATTGTTGGCCCAGCAATGCCAGAAGTTCAAACCACGTTGGGCCGTCTTGTCGGATGAAGTACAACGTGGGACGGTCTCGTCGGCCGCATTGGGTTCTCCAACGCCATGGCCGCGCGAGACGGAGTTGCTCGTGGGACCGGAGGCTGTCGAGCGACTGGCTGCTCATCCGGATGTCGATACCGTGGTCTGCGGCATCGTGGGAGCCGCCGGTTTGCGTGGCGCGTGGGCGGCGGTCGAGAGTGGCAAGCGCGTCGCGATTGCCAACAAAGAGACGCTCGTTGTGGCCGGGCCGCTCGTGATGCAACTCGCGGCGAAGACGGGTGCCGAACTGATTCCGGTCGATAGCGAACACAGTGCGATCTATCAGTGCCTCCAGTCCGGACGCCGCTCAGACGTGAAGCGGATCGTACTGACCGCGAGCGGCGGGCCGTTTCGAGGATGGTCGAAGAGTCGCCTCGAATCGGAAGCGACCATCGAGCGCGCGTTGGCTCACCCGACATGGCAAATGGGACCGAAGATCACGATCGACTCGGCGACGATGATGAACAAGGCACTCGAAATCATTGAGGCTCGCTGGCTGTTCGGTCTCGCTGCCGATCAAATCTCCGTCGTCGTCCATCCGCAGTCGGTCGTCCATTCGTTTGTCGAGTTCTTAGACGGATCGGTCATCGCCCAGCTCTCACCCCCCGACATGAAGCTGCCGATCCAGTACGCTCTCACTTATCCCGAGCGATGGGAGGGAATCAGTCCCAAGCTGGACTGGTCGGCCACGCATCAGTTCGACTTCACGGCACCCGACCTCGACGCCTTCCCCGCGTTGCAGCTCGGTTTTGAAGTGGCTCGACGCGGCGGGGCGAGCGGCGCGGTTCTCAATGCGGCGAATGAAGTCGCCGTGCAACGGTTCTTGGATGGATCACTTCGGTTTACTGACATCCCGCGCGCTTGCCGGGAGATTTTGAATGCCCACAACGACGATGCCCATCCGACGCTGAGCGAGTTGCTCCGCCAAGATGCCTGGGCACGCGAGGAGATGCTGCGGTGGAAATCCTAAGTCTGACATTGGCCGCTTCTCTGACCGAGAAGCTGAACGGATTCATTTCGAGTGGCGGCTCGATCATGTGGGCCGCGCTGGGGCTGGGCTTCGTCATCTTCTTTCACGAGATGGGTCACTTCGCGGTGGCCAAGTGGTGCAACGTGAATGTCGAGCGGTTCAGCATCGGCTTCGGCCCGGTGCTGTTCAGCCGCAAGTGGGGCGAGACCGAGTACGCACTCTCGATCATTCCGTTCGGGGGCTACGTGAAGATGCTCGGGCAGGATGATGCTGACCCGAGTCAGCTCACGAATGAAGAGATCGCGCAAGACCCGAGGTCGTACCTCGCGAAGAACGTCTGGCAACGGATGGCGATCATCTCGGCGGGCGTCATTATGAACATTATCACGGCGGTGATGTTCGTGGGGTGTGCGTTTGCGATTGGTGTTGATCTGCCTCCCAACGTGATCGGCGAAGCGCGTCCTGGGATGCCCGCCTGGGTCGCAGGGATCAAGCCGGACGACCGGATCGAGAAGATCAACGGCCGCGTGATTACGACGTTCGATGACGTTCGCTTGAACGTCGCCGTCCTCTCGCACCCGCTCCGCGTTGAAGGTCGTCACAAAGATCAGTCTCCGTTCGATCTGGAAATACGGCCGATCACACCGAAGACAACTCCGCAGATCGGCGTCGCTCCGCCGCAGAGTCTCAAAGTTTTGACCGATCCCAAGGGGAAGATTCCGTTCGTGTTTGCCGGGACAGCGGCTGCTCACGCGGTGCCTGCGTTCGAACGCGGTGATGTCATCGCAGCGATCGGCGGAGAGTCCGTGAAGACGTACACCGAACTAACCAAGCAGCTCGCCTCGCGCACGGAAGGGCCGCTCACGCTCGAAGTCTGGGCGAATGGAGATCAATCACAAAAGAAGTCGGTGACAATCACCGACAACTTCTTTCGATCACTCGGACTGTCGATGGATACGGCTCCGATCATGGCCGTGCAGGTGGACTCACCCGCCGCGAAAGCCGGGCTGAAAGTCGGGGATAAACTGGCGAGCATCAACGGTCGCACGATCGGCACCGAGATCAACCCGCTCCGGCTTCCCAATGAATTCGCCAATCTGCACGGTCAAGGCGTCAGTGTGACCGTCACTCGGCAAGCGACTGGTGGCGGACAGACCAAGGAAGACCTGACTCTCGTGCCGCAAGACTTGCCGGGCTGGACCGAGCAACCAATTTGGGAAGGGGAACCGCTCTCGATCCCTTCAATCGGCGTGGCCTTTCACACGATTCCGGTGGTGCTGGCCGTCGATCCTGATAGCCCTGCCGAAAAAGCCGGGATCAAGCCGGGACCGCTGACGAAGATCAAACAGATCGAACTGATCCTCGCCAAAGAAGCCGACGCCGACCGCATGAAGAACCGCAACTTTGTCGTCGAACTGGATGAAGCCAAGTCGAACAACTGGTGCTTCGCATTCTGGCAGATGCAGGAGTTGCCTCAACGCACGGTGAAGCTGACGCTGACCGAGGGAGCCGAAACCAAGGTCGTCGAATTGACTCCCGCACTCGATCCGACGTGGCCGCTACCGATCGTGCAGGGTTTGCGAATGCACCCCGAGGAAATTCGACTGCATGCCGATTCGCTGGGTGAAGTTTGGTCGATGGCGACGAACTACACACGGAACTCCACGCTCAGCATCTATCTCACGCTACGTGGACTTTGCACGGGACAAGTGGCACTCGGCAATCTGAGTGGACCGCTCGGAATTGCCAATGCCGCCGTGCAGATCGTGCAGCACAGCGTGCCTCAGTTCCTCATGTTCCTCGCGTTCCTCAGCGTGAACTTGGCGGTCCTCAACTTTCTACCGATCCCCGTGTTAGATGGCGGCCACATGGTCTTCCTGCTGTGGGAGGCCATCACTCGGCGTCGCCCGAGTGAAAAGATCGTGATCGGCGCGAGCTATATTGGAATGGCGTTCCTGCTCAGCTTGATGATCTTCGTCATCGTGTTGGACATCGGCCGTTGGTTCAAACCGTAAGGCGGGATCGCCATGAATGAACTCGCTCCTGCCGTCGCCTCAGTTCCAAGATGCATTCCGGTCATTGGAATTGTCGGTGGGATTGGCTCGGGGAAAAGTGCCGTCGCGCGGGCAGTGGCGGCTCAAGCCAACGTCCATGTCATTGATGCTGATCGGCTCGGACATGAAGCGTTGCTCGAACCGAACGTGAAAGCCGAGTTGCGGCGACAGTTTGGCGACGGCATCTTCGACGCTGCGGGTGAAGTTCAGCATGGGCCACTCGCGCGATGCGTGTTCGGCGACAGTGAGTCGCATCGTGTCGCACGGCACTCGTTGGAGCAGATCGTACACCCCGAGATTGAGAGGCGGGTTACGGCTGAGATTGCTCACGCAGTAGCGACACAACAAGACGCGGTCTTGCTCGACGCAGCCGTCCTGATTGAAGCGGGTTGGCGGAAGCGGTGTGATGCGGTGGTCTTCATCGACGCGCCTGAGGAACTGCGGTTGGAACGGGTTCGTCTGCGGAGTGGCTGGACGCTCGAAGAGCTTCGTCGGCGCGAGGCCAGCCAACTGAGCTTGCCCGAAAAACGGCGACAGTCCGACGCCATCATTGCCAACGCCACGGACATGAAAGAAAGCGGGCGTCAGTTCGTCATTTTTTTGCGAGGCCGCTGGAGCATCGGTTGCAAACCGCCTGCGGAATCGTCACAACAATTGCCGACGAGTTCAGAGTCTCTCCCGCCCTGCTGATTCCCCCAACTCCTGTCTCCATCACCAGCCAAACCCTTCGGGTGTCGAACTGGCTCCCGGCATCCCCTGCCCGCCGCATGGAAGCGGGTCTGTTTCGATAGACCATTTCAGCATTCCTAGATCAGATCTGCCCACCCTTCCCGATGTCACCGGTTCAACATTCTCGTTGTGCCGTGTGATGTTTCGCCGCTCACGGCGGTTGTCTCCAAATCTTTCCCCGTCTTGAGTTCTCAGTGCCATGAAGCCACGCCCCACAATCGGTCGCAGCAACCCCTCCAATGGAATCAGTTGGGATCACGCCGAAGAGGCTCCCCCGCTGGCGTTTGCACGCGAGACGCCGCTCGCACCGCCGTTATCTCCGCCACCGTTAACACCGGTGGCTCCGGCGATCGTCGATGATGATGACGACGACGAACCGAACTTCGTCAATGACGAACGGTACGAACAGATCAAGCGGGGTGAGGGAGACATCCACATCGCCGAGCTGCAACGGCTGACGATGAAAGAGCTGATCGTTCTCGCCAAGCAGGAGAACATCACCGAGTACACCGGCCTGAAGAAGCAGGACCTCATCTTCAAAATCCTCAAGGAGAGGACGAAGATGAACGGGCTGATGTTTGGCGAGGGAACGTTGGAGATTCTGCCCGACGGCTTCGGCTTTCTGCGCAGTCCCGACTATCACTACCTGCCCTGTCCCGACGACATCTATGTTTCGCCGAGTCAGATTCGTCGGTTCGGCCTGCGGATCGGAGCGACCGTCGCCGGACAGATTCGTCCACCCAAAGAGAACGAACGCTACTTCGCGCTGCTGCGTGTCGAAGCGGTCAACAACGAAGACCCGAACCTGCTGACCGAGAAGGTCTTCTTCGACGATCTCACGCCGCTCCATCCGACGCGCCGGCTGAACTTGTGCAGCGATCCGAACCAACTCAGCACGCGCGTGGTGGACATCGTCGCGCCGATCGGCATGGGACAACGCGGCTTGATCGTCTCCCCACCGAAAGCGGGCAAGACAATTCTGTTGCAACAACTCGCCAAGGCCGTGATCGCGGGCGACCCCGAGGTGTATGTCATCGTGTTGCTGATCGACGAGCGACCGGAAGAAGTGACCGACATGGAGCGGCAGGTTAAAGGCAAGAACTGCGAGGTCATCAGCAGCACGTTCGATGAACCGCCGAGCCGACACATTCAAGTCGCCGAGATGGTCATCGAAAAAGCCAAGCGCATGGTTGAGTACGGGCAGAACGTCGTGATCTTCCTCGACTCAATCACACGCTTGGCGCGGGCCTACAACACCGAGTGCCCCAACTCGGGCAAAATTCTCACTGGCGGTGTCGATGCCAGCGCGTTGCAACACCCGAAGCGGTTTTTCGGGGCGGCTCGCAATATTGAAGAGGGAGGCAGTCTGACGATCGTCGCGACGGCCCTAGTCGATACCGGCAGCAAAATGGATGACGTGATTTTTGAAGAGTTCAAAGGGACTGGCAATACGGAACTGCATCTCGACCGCCGCATGGTCGAGAAGCGCGTCTGGCCCGCGATCGACGTGAACAAATCGGGAACACGCCGCGAAGAACTCTTGATGACAGAAGAAGAGCTGCGGCGTGTGTGGATTCTGCGGCGCGTCATCAACGACATGAACCCGATCGAAGCG
>JAYVOX010000765.1:0-3250 GCA_043757695.1 Schlesneria sp. | reverse complement strand
GAGATCACCGTCTTCCCCTCACTCACTGAAGTTGTCGGTGGCCCGAACGATGGGCAACTGTTTGGATCGCGGTTTGAGGTCGATGTTGTTTCGCTGTTAAGCATCTTCACCCAAGTCAACACTGTCCGCTGGCAGTCGCAGGAACTGAGCGAGGAAGATGAACTCGGAGCACATCTCTCAATTGAAGGGGTCTACCACGACGAACCGGTCTGGGTCCGCGTCCCCGCCGTCTCCCCCGAACGATTTGAAGCGGGTCGCCAGATGCACGTTCATCGCGGCAACTGGCAAGAAACCTGGTGAGGCCACGCGAACTCGGCGTGCTGTGGGAGCCTGCGTTCGGCGAGTGTCTCCCGACCCCGCCGAAACGCCATAACACAGGTCTTCTCTTCCATCGCCAGCACGAACGAATCGTCCGCGCTACGTCTGCTCCGCAAGTGCGACTGCGATCCGCACCTCACTCTTTGCGCAGTCGCTTACCGAGCTTGGCGATGACATCCCCGCACTCCTTGCGAACCGCATTGAAGCCCGCCACGGTCACTTCGGGCAGCTTGAGGTAGTCGAGAATGATCGCCTCTGCGATCGCGACTTCACGGCAGACTTGCGGAACTTCCGAGGCGATTTCGTGAGGGACCGTCGTCACGCCGTTGAGGTCTCCGTGCAACAAGTCACCGGGATAAATGGTCAACCCACCCACGGTGATCGGCACATTGATGTGGATGATGTGGCAATAGCCATGCGCCGCGATCGCTCCGTTGGTGAAGGCCGGAAAACCAAGGCCCTCGACCTGCGCAAGGTCTCGCCCCGTTCCGGATGTGATGAGGCCCTGTGCCCCGAACCGCTTGTACGTCGAACACATCACTTCGCCGAACGTGGCCGAGGCGCACGGTTCATCGAGGTCGTCAAAAATCAGCACCGGAGGGCCGGGGATCGTCGAGAAGGCATCGAGCTGTGCGCCGATGCTGCCGTAGGCATCGCCTCCTCGCGGCGGAGCCATGCTGCGGAAGGTTGAGGTCAACGCATAGCCGACCATCGGCGGAAACGCCGGGAAGCACGCCTTGATCGACGAGTTCATGTAGCCGGTGTTGCGCGGCCGCAGGTTCCACAACTCGACAGCGTTGCAGATCGTGGGGGAATCGAACTGCCGGAGTTCGGTGAGCTGTTCGGGGAGGAGACCAACAACAGACATGACGGTCCTTTCCAGGCGAAGGTGAATGGAATGCGAAGAGCAACTCACTGCGTGGTCACAACAAGTCGGCGGATAATAGGCGGAGCCTTACAGAAACTGAAACGTGCGCTGGAGTACTATCCGTCACGCGGATCGCAGTGAAACGTCTATACCTCACGTGGCCAATGCTGAGACACTGGCGAGCCGCCTGCCGTGAGGCTGCGGGTTCTTGATCGCCGCAGGAAACCCGTGGCCTCACGGCACACGGCTCGCTTAAAACAGCTCAGTTGTGGCCGTGCGAGGTAAAACTGCCTGGGCAAATGACTCCAAGCTTCGAGACTCGCTACTTCGTCGGCTCAGTTTGGACCACCCGCCAGACATGAACCGTGCGGTCGAAGCCTGCGGTGGCGAGCAGTTTGCCCGTGGAATCGAACGCGACGCCGTAGACCGAGTTCTGGTGAGCCTTCGTCGCCGACAACTCACGACGTTCGGCGACGCTCCACATGCGAACGGTTCCCTCAAAGCTGCCCGTGACCAGCCATCGTCCATCGGGCGAGAACGAGATCGACTTGAAACGTTCGTTCGGCAACTCCATTGTCGCGATGGCATCGCCAGACTCGCTCCACAAGCGAAGACTGCCGTCGGCACTGGCCGACGCGAGGAGTTGATCGTCGGGGGAGAACGCGAGACCTTCGATCGTTCCCGAATGGCCCGTGACCGTCTTGAGCAGTGATTTGGATTCGACATCCCACAGCCGGATCGAGCGGTCGTCTCCTGCTGACGCGACTCGTTTGCCAGCCGCAGTCACGGCGACCGCCTGCACGCTCGCTTCGTGCCCCGTGAGAACCGCCACTGCGGCATTGGTCTGCGTCTCCCACAGTCGCACCGTTTTGTCGAAGCTCCCCGAGACGAGCAACGTTCCCGCGCGAGCCACCGCTGCGCACTTCAGATAGTCTTGATGCCCCGAGAACGTTGCCGTCGCGGCGCTGCCGTCTGCGGGCCAGACCTTGAGCGTCTTGTCGAGACTCGCGGTGACGATCCGACCGTCGGAGAGAAACCCGACGAAGGCGACTCCATCTCCGTGACCTTTCAGCGTGCCGACATGTTCGCCACTGAGGACGTTCCACAGCTTGACGGTGTTGTCGAGACTCGCCGTCGCCAGCCGTTTGCCATCGGGCGAGAACGCTGCCGAGTAGGCCGAGTTCCCATGAGTCAACGAATGCAATCGTTCGAGACGGAGCAGTTCGGCCATCACGTCAGCTCCGGCAGCGGCGGGTAGATCGGATCGACCAAGAATTGCGGGCGACCGCTGACATCGGGCAGCATCGTGCGCGAGACATCGATCCCGAGGTTCTGATAGAGCGTCGCGAAGACTTCTTGAAAATGAACCGGTCGCTCTTTGGGATGTTCGCCCAGACGATTGGTCGAGCCGATGACCTGTCCGGTTTTCATGCCACCTCCCGCCAGCATCGCACAGCCGACTTGAGGCCAATGATCGCGACCGCCGTTCTTGTTGATGACTGGCGTCCGGCCGAACTCGCCCCACACGACGACGCTGACATCTTCATCCAGCCCGCGCTCATGCAGATCGTCCAGCAGCGCAGTGAGACCCTGATCGAAGAGCGGCAAGTGGTCGCGCGCGTTCTCAAAATTCGTCCCGTGCGGCCGACCGTGCCAGTCCCAACGACCATAGGCCAGCGTGACAACGCGCGCTCCCGCTTCAACCAGCCGACGTGCGGCGAGGAAGTAGTCGTTCATCAGCGGTCCCGCGTCGCCGTAGCCCGCGTTCTCGATGGCACCCCGACCGTAACGGTCGCGCACACGCGGGTCTTCTCGTTCGAGATCGAGTGCTTCCACAAGTTGGTTCGAGGTCAAGATGCCGAAGGCCGCTTGGTACTGAGACTCGAAGCCGTCCAATGCGCCACTCTGTTCGACTTCACGCTTCAACCGATCAATACCATTCAGCAACGTTCGGCGACCGCGCAGGCCCTCGACTGTGATCCCACTCAAGCCGAGTCGCGCCTGTTCGGCGTTGGGCGAGAACGGCGCGTGAGCTTGTCCCGCGAACCCGGCCTGCCCCGGATC
>JAYVOX010000764.1:0-3250 GCA_043757695.1 Schlesneria sp. | reverse complement strand
ATCAGTTCGAGTTCGTGGCAGGCGGAGAAGTGCGTCCCGAGGCCCATTTGTTTTTGCACAGCCTCGACCACGGCGGGATGCCCATGCCCGAGCAACAGTGAACCGTGCCCGACCCAGTAGTCGATGATGGAGTGTCCCTCAACCGACGTTTTCCGCGACCCTTGAGCTTCGGTGACATACACGGGAAACGGTTCGAGGTACCGCCCATCGTGCGTGACGCCACTGGGAAACAGAGCCTTCCCGCGTTCAAACAGCTTCGCCGACTGCGCAAACTTCTCGCGAAAGGTGGCTTCAATTGCAGAGGGCACGGTGCTTGGCATCGATTCACTCCAAAACGACTCGCAATTCAGTCCGACTGCGTCTATCGCCACAGTTATGTCATCTGGTGTTCAGTCCTCATCGGTCGCGCAAAACAGAAACCACCGCCGATCCATGGGCAGTACGATAATAAACGAAGCGCAAATTATCGGTGAAAACCACGGCGTCCATTGTCCATCGATTGTGAAAATGTGAGCCGTGGGCCGTGACTGACCGACGACCGCCTGGACAAATGATTGGGCAAGTTTTCGGGCGTCATCTGTTGTTCCGGAAAACTTGCGATAGCAGCCGCCGAGCGTGAGCAATGAGGCCAGATTCACCACCAAGTTATTTGGGGTCAGCATTGAGTTGGGGGGAAGTTTGTCTGATAGACGTGGCGCAGCGAGTTCGGGAACCAAATCGGGAACAGACAAGAGTACGTGACGCAGGAGGGCTTGCGGATTCGAGCATGACTCACCCCACGGCTGATCGGCGGAATCGATATATCCGCGGAAGATGACGCCACCATGTTCGTAAAGTGCGGATAATGAGCTGACAAATGTCGCGATTTGCGGATCAGCTTGTTCGGGCGATGTAATCCCAAGTTTCATCAAGATCCTTCAACGCTCTCCGGCTACGCTGCACCGCTATCACGGCCTCGCATTTCGTTCGGCCAGTCGTTCCCTTCCGCGTTGCTTAATGTCCTCGACATCGAGCGGAGCTACGTCACCGCTTTCGATGTCATCGAGTCCCGCCTGAATGTCGTCTCGCAGCGATTGCCATCGCCGTTCACGCTCGGAGAGTAAACGGAGCGCGTTCGCCAGCACTTCGTCCTCTGACCGATAACGACCGCTGGCAACGGCTCGCTCGACGAACCCTTCAAACTCGGCGGGAATAGTCACGGACATGGTCAGGCTCCTGTGTCACGAGTCCTTCAGCGAGTTGTATACCTCGCGCGGTTGCCAAGGAGACGTTCTTGGTGAGCCGGGTGGCATCAGCCTCCGGACTGTTTTTAGTGGGAGTCCAAGGGCTGACGCCACCCGGCTCACCAAGACCAAAATGTCTCACAAACGACCGTGCAAAGTACATCTCGTCACTTTACCGGCAATCCAAAATCGCCTTGCAGGTTGCGCCACATGGAGTGGACGTGGTTGGCGTTGTTTTGAGTGTTGTTGTACTCGATCACGAACGTCTTGCCTTGGACTCGGTAGTGGTGGCGTTGGTGCAGGTCGGGGTCGCCGTACCACGCGAAGTGAATGGCGTCCAAGCCCGCGTCGTTGATGGCGGCGCGGCGTTCTTGTTCGATGTCGGCGGGGAGATTTTTGAGGTACTCGGACATCAAGTCTTGGAGGAGCTTCTTTTGATCGGCCGACATCATGGCGTAGGCCAAGCCGACGGGAGCGGCGACGGCCGCTTGAGGAGCGGCGGGACCGGGGACTTCATCGGGGGCGACTTTGCTCACCCAGCAGAGTTGCTGTTGCTCGGGCGTGCAGAGCTTGAGGATCTGCCGAGCGATGTCCTCTTCGGGGCCGAGAACTCGAATCTGGCGGTCCTTCCCTGCTTCGATCGTACCTGGGTTAGCACCGAAGAATTCGGGGGTGCTGGCGACGACCTTGCCATCCTTGATGCTGAAGTTGAGCGACAGGTGATGGCCTTCCACACGCCAGCCCCACAGGCCGGTGTCGGATGGCTCACCGAAGACGCTTAGGTAGTACTTGTTGGGATCGCGACGATCGCGGCGGAAGGCGCGTTCGCCTCCCTCAAGTAGGTAGAGGACCTCTTCAAGGCTCATGACGTTCAAGGCTTGATCGTAACCGGCGTCGGAGAGACCACTACGGATCAAGCCGAGTCCCGCTTGCAGAGCGGCTCCTTCGAGCGACTTCAGCGGCAATCCTTTGCGAGGACGTGGGATGAAGTGCCAGTTCAAGCGTTCGGCATCGTCAAACTTGAACGACGTTTCCGCGCGCTGTTCGAGAGAGATCGCGCCGAGGAACGTCTTCGCGGCGGCGGTCATCGCCTGACCGGTCTTCGGGGCTTGAGCATTCTGTGCGACGAGCAATGCCGCCATTGCGACGACGACGCTGGCCGATAAGAAGAGCTTCCGAGTTGCCATGAGTGGTCTCCAGTCGAAGGGGAGGGAGTTGAGCGGGGATTGAACTGGGCTTTGAGGAGATTGAGTGATCGCGTTGACGATCAACCGGGTGGCCAACCGAGTGCGCGACCGCCCAGCAGATGGACATGCAGGTGATCGACCGATTGGCCACCATCCGGGCCGGAGTTGATAACGGTCCTGAATCCGTTGGTTAGACCGAGTTGTTCGGCGACTTTGCGGGCGACGATGAGCAGGTGTCCCAAGAGGACGGCGTCAGCGTCGGTCGCATCGGCTAGGGAACGAATGGCACGCTTGGGGATGACCAAGACGTGCGTGGGGGCTTGTGCGTGAAGGTCACGAAACGCGAGCGACTGTTCGTCTTCATACACGATGTCGGCGGGGATTTGTCGATCAATGATCTTCTGAAAAATCGTCATCTGCGGAGTGGCCTGAGGCGGGGGAGGGGGGTGAGTGGCCGACAACTTTGTACAGACGAGGTCGCGGTTCACGAGCTGGTGTCGGACGGTATCACGCCGCTGGCTATGGCCGCAACCAAGGCTCCCGCGAGTTGCCAGAGAGCCGCTCCAGCGCTCCAGAAAAATTCGACAATCTTCTCGTCGCGTTTTGACTTCTCGGATTACTGACCTAGTGCCTCGTCTACGCTAAATTTTTGGGTAGCCATGTTCGCCAGAACGTGGGAATCCCGCACTCTGGCGAGTGCAGCTACCCGATTATTTAGCGTTGCGGACGCACTAGGTTGAAGTTGTATGACTGGAGGTGTAACCGAGGCGGAGTTCGTTCTCCCGGTAGTGCGTCAGCACCGCGAATGGCCGCTCGGCGATGTCTCACTTTCGTCGGACC
>JAYVOX010000763.1:0-3252 GCA_043757695.1 Schlesneria sp. | reverse complement strand
CGCGGAGCAGCGTCTGGTGTCGTTCGAGCAGATTGCGGACGCGGTTCAATAGCTCGGGCAGCGCGAACGGCTTGGTCATGTACTGGTCAGTGCCGCAGTCGAAGGCGTGCATCTTGTCTTCGCTGAGCGTTCGCGCACTCAGCACGAGGACCGGCACGAGCTTGTCCACGACGCGGATCGCCTTGCAGATTTCATAGCCGCTCATGCCGGGCAGCATCAGGTCGAGAATGACCAGATCGACGGCGGGGACGGCCGAATGGAACAGCTTGAGCGCCGTCGGCCCATCTCCCGCGAGCAGTACGTCGTACCCTTCCTGCTCGAAGTTGTACTTCAAGCCGATGGCGAGGGCCTCTTCATCTTCCACGATCAGAATGCGCATGACGGTCGGTTTACCCCTCACCCTTGCGACCCGGCAGATCGACTTCAAACACGCTGCCGCTCAGCCCCGGCCGATCGTGAACGCTCACGCGCCCCTTCATCTGTCGGACGAGATTGCTGACGATGTACAGCCCCAGCCCCGTCCCCTTCTGTCGCCGAGTCAGTTCGCTCCCGGCGCGAAAGAACATGCCGAAGATGTGCTTCCGCAACTCGGGCGGCACGCCGTGGCCGTTGTCGGCGATGCGCGTGATGACGCGCCCGCGATCGGTCACGCGCACCGTCACTTCCACGCGAGCCGGATCGCCCGCGTATTTGATTGCATTGTCCATCAGGTTGCGAAAGATGGTCTCCGTGACCAGCGGCCGCGCGAACAGCACGGCCGGTTGCAGGTCGTAACTGATCGTCTCCGCTTCATCGCGTTTGTGGTGAGCACACGCGGCAGCACCGCAACGCCGCACCATCGAATCCACCAGAATGTCTTCCGGAGCCGACTGTTCACCAATGGCGTCGATCCGTCCCACCTCCAGCAACTGCGTGATGAGGTGGTCGAGCCGCTCTAACTCCTGATCCATCACGCGATAAAACTTGGCTCGCTGTTCCTCGGAGACCGCACGCATTTCGAGCGTCTCCAGATACAGCTTGAGCGACGCGATCGGCGACTTCAGTTCGTGAGTCACACTATCGACGAAGTTCGCCTGTCGCTGGTTGAGCCTCACTTCTTTAATCATCAGGAACAGATAGAACGACAGCCCGACCAAGATCACCGCGAAGACCACCACGCCAACGATCAACGCTCCCCAACCCGCCGCTTGAGCCAAGATCACGATCCAGCAAATCAGCATCGTCACGTTCAGCGTCATCAAGACAACGCCCAACGTGATCGGCAGCCGCAGAGTCGTGCGAGTTCGCAGCCAGGATGACACGAGATTCTTTCCAACAACGGAATGGAGACAGAACCAACCACGGCACGGTAGCCCTGTTACACCGCAACCGAAAGGGAATGAGCCTGCTCAATGAAGCGAGGCCGCAACGCCGCGTGTGTGAAGTCCTCGGAAGAAACTCACCAAGGGAGACCGCGCGATGCCGCACGTTCGGTCTCGCGAGTGCCATCATGCCACCCAACGCGATCCCCATCGCCCGTCGAACGCGATGAACAATCCGAAGCACTCGCTCCGTCCCAAGCCGAGTTTCTCGTCGAACGAGGCGAAGTGAAGCCGTCGGCTCACAGCCCGTAAGTCAGCACCCACAGCACGAGAAAGGCGGCGCCCATAAAGCCAATGATCTGGAGGAACAGCCGGATCGCTCGACTCAGAATTCGTTCGGGCAATTCGTACCGGCTGGCGCTGTAGACCAGGCTGATCGCCAATGCCAGCGGCAACAGGTACCACGTGGTATTAGCTTGGGCGAGCAGCAGAGGAAAAGGCATCGGACTGAACCCTGAAGGGAGAGAGTCGCAGAAGAACGTCATACACGCGGCTTCAAGTTGGCTCACACGCGGTGGCGAGACGGGGCACCACGTCACGCTGTGCCCGGCGTCGAATCGCCGCTGGCTTCCAACTCGAGATGCTCATCGCCAAACCCATAGGCCGGTCCGAAGAGACAGTCCCAGATGGCCAGCACGTTGAGTAACCCGGCGATCCAAGTGAAGACGAGAGCCAGCTCATAGAGCTTTCCCAACCGACCACTCAGCTTTTGAAGTTGATCGGGATCGGGGGGGGCACCGTAAGCATCTAGAAACGAGCGCGGGATCGTCCCCTCCATGACTCGCCCCGACAGAGCGGCCGCACCATCAGCATCGAGGATTCCACACGACATGTTTCGTCGAAAGCCAGCTTTGATCGGCTTGTCGAGTTCAAAACGTCCGCCGAGTTGGAATTCCACCGGCTGGCCATCGAGCTTTCCCGTGAACGTTCCGCGCATCTCGGGGCCATAGTCGCCGCCGATAGAATTGAGAATCACTTTCCCTGCAAAGAAGCCGGTGTCGGGCTGCTCAGCAGGAGTCAACCGGCCGGAGAACTCCGCAGTCAGAGGGTTTTCCAATCGGAGAATTCGATGATTGGACGGCTCAGCGGCCCTCCGGTTTTGCAAGAGCGGCGGCAGGGCACACGCTCCCGTGCCCAATTGAGCCGCATAACTGAGGGCCACATGACGAAAGGCCCCTCCCTTGTCGGGCAGGTTGTAAACGACCATCCCTTCGCCCAGCTTCTGCCCCCAAATGAATAGCCCCAGAATGCTGACCGAGTAGATCACTCCCTTCAGCTTGCGACCTTGGTAAAAGTGTCCTGCTCCAGGGATCAGATAGGCCAGGATGCCTGATACAAACGGGTTCTTCACTTCCCAAGGCTTGGGGTGGGAAGGTCGCAGATTGACTGAGGAGGACGACGACATGCAGCAAGCTCTCGTGAATCGCGCGGGATGAGACCGATCAGCTCGTTCGCCGATCTAACCAGCCCGGCCAAGGGGGGCGGAGTCTAGCATAGGGATCAACAACGCGACCATCCCGAGCGCGAGTGAAAATGAAGCGCGTCCGGAGCCGGGCCATGCCAATTCAATGGCACGGGAATTAGTTCCCTGCAAGGCGAGCAGCTCACGGCGGAATTGCATAACGAGCCTCAGATCAAACGAGTCCCGTTATAGGGATGCCAACTTACACGGAAGTATTCATGCGAAACCCAACGATTCAAACAGCGGCTCACTGGTGCGGCTTGTGTCTGTTTGTCGTAATGAACTTCGTACCGGTTGATGTGCGTGCTCAGGATGGAGAACTCCCCGCATTGGAGTACGACAAACTCCGCAGTCGCCTCGACGAGTTGGAGTCTGAAGTAAGTCGTCTCAAGATATCTCCGGTTCGATCCTCCGCCTTCGCGAGTGACC
>JAYVOX010000762.1:0-3261 GCA_043757695.1 Schlesneria sp. | reverse complement strand
CGAAGGCCATCCCTTCCGTAGGGTGGGCACTGCCCACCATCAACGACCGATTGTGGTGGGCAGTGCCCACCCTACGGGTATCCGGACAGACACCTAGGCACACCTGTGCGGAAGGAACACGACGAGTTGGCCTGATCGTCGCTGGCGGCAACTTCAATTCTCTGCCAGGTTCATCCATGATGCTGACGCGGTCGCCTCGCGCTGAAGAGCGAGGGCAGGATTCTGTGACACAGCATCGTGGCGAGTGGCCTTCCACTCTTTCCAAACAGCGCGAGGTTCGGACGTGACTCCATCGGACGACCAAACAGACTCCGGCAGTCGATCGTTATTGTCCGTGATCGGACAGGCTGTGGTGGCGAACAAGCTCACGCGCGAGGCGGCTGCGAACCTCGGTCGCTGGCTGACTGAACCGCATTACGCCGAGTACAGTCCACAACTCGTCGCTCTGATCCGGCGCGCAGACTTTGCGGAACTGAACCGCCTCTTCTGGGAACGGCTACCGTTCGGAACGGGCGGACGGCGCGGGCCGATGAGCGACTTCGGTTCCGCCACGATCAACGATCGAACCATTGCCGAGTCCGCGCACGGACTGGCGGTCTACGTGAAGCGTTGGTGTGAGCGGAACAACCTGCTGCCGCAGGGCCTCGCGCCGCGGGCCGCCGTCGCGTTTGATTCGCGTCATCGTTCGAGAGAGTTCGCCCAACGAACGGCGAGCGTCTTGGTGGCTCACGGCTTCCAAGTCTTCTTCTTTCCAGAGCCGCGCGCCACGCCCGAGTTGTCGTTCGCCGTGATTGCCGAATGCTGTCACACGGGTGTGATGATCTCGGCCTCGCACAACCCGCCGTCGGACAATGGCTTCAAAGCGTACTGGTCCACGGGTGGCCAAGTCCTGTCGCCTCACGATGTGGGGATCATCGAATGCGTCGATGCGGCCGGTGAAATTCCCTCGGTCGATTTCGAGACCGCTGTCCGCGCGGGGCAAATCCATCTGCTCGGCGAAATCATGGACGCCGCCTACGTGAACGCTGTCTGCCTGCAAAGCCTCTCGCCCGCGCGCGACATCACCGCCCTCTACACTCCGCTGCATGGCGTTGGGGAATCATCGGTCTTTCGCGTGGTGAGACAGCTCGGTTTCCACAGCGTCTCCATCTTCGAGCCACAGCGATCACTCGATGGCGCGTTCCCGAACGTGCCCGATCAACTGCCGAATCCCGAGCGGTTTGAAGTCTTCGGTCCCGCGATCGCGCACGCAAAGCAAACGGGAGCCGAACTGGTCCTCGCGTCTGATCCCGATGCCGATCGGATGGCGGTCGCCGTGCGAGATCACTCGGGTGACTTTGTTTGTCTGACGGGGAACCAACTCAGCGCGCTGTTGACCGATCACGTGCTGAGCCATCGCGCGGCGCAACGCAGTCTGTCAGCGGATCACTTCATCATCGAGACGCTCGTCACGACACCGCTCGTCGCCGCGATCGGTCAGCACTATGGAGTCAAAGTGGTGAGCGACGTACTAGTCGGCTTCAAGTACATCGCTCACGAGATCGACCGTCACGGCCCTGACCGCTTCGTGTTTGCGACGGAAGAGTCGATCGGCTTCATGGCGGGCAACTACTGCCGCGACAAGGACGCCGCCGTGGGAGCGATCTTCGTGCTCGAACTGGCAGCCGAACTGAAGCAGCGCGGTGAGACGTTGCTCGATCAGCTCGATCGTCTCCACGCGCGACACGGCGTTCACGTCGAGCAGACTGTGTCGATCATGGCACCCGGCGCGACCGGGCACGCGCGACTGGCTCGCATCATGCAGTCGCTCCGCGACGCTCCCTTGCCCGCTTTCGGCCCGGCCGTTTGGGAGTCGGTGCGAGATTACGAGCGGCACGAAATCCGGTCACTCCCCGCGAACATCAAATCGGCCGACTTGCCCGCACCGACGAGCAACCTCTTGATCTTGAACGGCCGCTCTCAGTCGATCGAGAACGAACCGACATCCGCCTGCGAGCTGACTCTCGCGATCAGACCTTCGGGAACAGAACCGAAGATCAAGTGCTACGGCTTCGCTCGCACCGATCCCTCACCCGATGTTGCCATGTCGAAAGGCCACGCCACGGCAGACTTCACGGCCATGCTGGTCTCGTTGCACAGTTGGATCGCCGACGTTCATTGAGGCACAGTCTGGGAATAAGTTCCCGAGTCTGCGCGTCTTGTTCCCTCCCCTTGAGGGGGAGGGTTAGGGAGGGGTGATGCTTTCGGGAACAGCGCCGGATGGCCCATCGCCCCCCTCCCCAGCCCTCCCCACCGAGGCGAGGGAGGAAGACCCAAATCGGGAGGTTATTTTCAGACGGCTCCTAAGAAACGCTGGTCGCGCGACAACACGGCAGTCGTTCTGCGACCTCCCCCTCTTGATCCGTGCCCCGGCCCTGCCATCCGTGCGATTCACTCTTGGCTCAAAGCGAGAGATCGCACGGATGGCAGGGCCGGGGCACGGATGAAGAGAGAGAGCCGTGATCGTTCACCAAGCGGTTCGTCTGGATTGTGTTGAACTCGCATTCGCTCGACCATTTCCGGCCAACCGAGACGCGCGCTTGGTTTCTCGCTTCCCCCGAATGGAGTACAAGCCTTCTCCGATGGAACACTGTTTGGAAGTGGTTCCAAGCGCAAGAACATCTTCAACGAAAGGGCATCGTTCATGTCGCATTCTCTGAATCGTCGTCAGTTCGTGCAGCAGTCATCGGCGTTGATCGGGGCCGGGTTGTTTGCGGGGTTCTCGCCCGTGCCAGCCGCTGATGGGCCGAATGACAAACTGAACATCGCGGCGGTCGGCGTGGCGAACAAGGCACGGCATAACCTTGATGAGCTAGCCGGTCAGAACATCGTCGCCTTCTGTGATGTGGACGAGAACTTTTTGAAGCAGGCTTTGGAACGTTGGCCGCAGGCGCGGACGTATCGTGACTACCGCAAGATGCTCGAAGCGGAGGCCAACAAGTGTGATGCCGTCGTCGTTTCCACGGCCGATCACACGCATGCTCCCGCCGCGTCGGTCGCGATGGATTTGGGGAAGCACGTCTACGTCGAGAAGCCTTTGGCTCACACCGTTGCCGAAGCACGCGCACTTGCCAAAGTCGCCGCCAAGAAAAAACTGGCGACTCAAATGGGGACGCAGATTCACGCGACCGACAACTACCGCCGCGTGGTCGAACTCATTCAGGGCGGGGCGATCGGCAAGGTCTCGGCCGTGTACAACTGGTGCAACAAGGGCTGGTCGGA
>JAYVOX010000761.1:0-12215 GCA_043757695.1 Schlesneria sp. | reverse complement strand
AGTTACTTCCTCACCGGTGAAAGCCGTCCCTACGACCGCAAGACCGGTGCGCTGGATCGACTCGTTCCACTCAGGCCGTTCATTCACGAGGGCGATTGTCTGCAAGGCCCCGGTGCCTGGGAACTCGCCGCACGCTGGTCGATGATCGATCTCGACAGCGGCAATCGCAACGGCGGCAAGCTGAACGACTTCACCGCCGGACTGAACTGGTATCTGAATGGCTTCACGAAGTTCCAGTTCAACTACGTCCGCGCGATGCTCGATCACCCGACGATCGGCAACAGCCACGCCGACATCGTCGGGATGCGATGGCAAAGCCGGACCACGGATCAAGCAGGAAACAGATCAGGCAGGAAGAGGCGATCAGGATCGGCGTATCCATCACGGTCGTGAATGGAGTAGCCGGGTTCATCAGTGGGATGACGCCGGTTGTTGATACGCCGATCCTCAGTTTGTGATTCTCCCGAGAGACGCCTATCTTGGCGTCACACTTCGAGGAGGATCACGCTCATGCTCACCACCGCCGTCAATCAGGTTGTCCGAAGCACGAGTTGTAGGATGGGCACTCCTGCCCGTCCGCTCTTTCGAGCCAAAGCCGGACGGGCAGGAGTGCCCATCCTCCGGGTCGCCATTTGTTTGCTGCTCTTCGCAGCCACCGCTGCTCGGGCGACGGAGCCGTGGGCCGACGTGACGTTTGCACCGAAAGACGGTTTGGAACTGTGGCTCGATGCGAGTCGGGAAGCTGTAGCGCGTGAGGCGTCCGGGTTGCCGAAGCTGAAGAGTGGCGATTCCCTTGCCGAGTGGCACGATGCTTCGGGCCTTAAGCGACACGTCAGGCAAAGCGACTCAAAGAAGCAGCCGAAGCTCGTGCAGGTCGGTTCGGCGGACGCGACCTCTTCATCGACGGATGCGAACTGGGTCGTGCGGTTTGATGGTGAGGACGACCATCTGCGCGTCCTTGGTGTGAATCGGAAGCTGACCGACTTCACGTTGTTCCTCATTGCCGCACCTCACTCGAACCTTGGGGACTTTCGCGGGCTGTTCGCGTTCAACCAGACCGACCGCCGCGATTACGAGACCGGGTTCACGCTCGATCTGAACGCGCCGGGATCGGCGGCGTTGCAAGACCTCAATCTGGAGGGACGCGGCTTCGGCGGTGCTCGGAACATGATGAAGACGGCGGTTCCGTTCGGGACGCTGCACGTGATCGAGTGCGTGGGAGACTCGAAGCAGAAGCAGGTGCGACTGGCCTTCGATGGCAAGGCGGCCGGGACGCGCGAGTTCGCTCCGACCGAGTTGATTGCCGACGACATCACGATCGGCGCGAGGTTCCCCTCCAACGAACCGAGTCCTCCTGGCGTGAAAGGCTTCCTGCACGGCGACATCGCCGACGTGCTGCTCTTCAACAGAGTCCTCTCCGCTGACGAGACCAAGTCGGTGCGGACGTACCTCGACACGAAGCACGCCTCATTGAAGGAGGCTTTGCCGCAAGACCTCAAGCTGGCCGGAGCCGCCGCCAACGTCGAGCCGCTCATCACGGTGAAGGATGTGCCGCCGATCCAGATGCTCGTGCCGGGCTTCTCGGTGTACGAGTTGCCGGTCGAACTGCCGAACATGAACAACGTCCGCTATCGCGCCGACGGGAAGCTGTATGCCCTCGGCTACAACGGCGACATCTGGCTGCTCAGTGATGCGGATGGCGATGGCTTCGAGGAGACCGCGACGAAGTTCTTCGACAACACGCCGAAGGACGGCGGCGTCCCTTCACTGCGCGGACCGATCGGGATGGCCGTGATTCCGTTTGACCATCCGGTGCTGAGTCCCGATGTGAAGGGGCCGGCTCCGTGGAAGAAGGGGATTGCGACGCCGGAGGGTGACGTGGGTGACAATGATGCGGAAGCAAAAGCCCCCCTCACCCTAACCCTCTCCCCCGAAGACGGGGGCGAGGGGACAAAGCCAGATGCCAAGAAAAGAAACAAGCCAGCAGGAGTCATCGTCGCCTCGAAGGGCAAGGTCTCGGCGATCATCGACTATGACGGCGACGGCAACGCGGACGAAGAGAAGATTATCGCCACCGGTTGGAAGGAGATTCCTCAGAACGTCGATGCGGTCGGCGTCGCCATCGGGTACCGGGGCGAGATCTACTTTGGACTCGGTACGGCGGCGTACAACAACGCCTACCTGATCGACGAGGCGGGCAAGGCTCACTACGACATCGAGAGCGAACGCGGGACGATCCAACGCATCCTGCCCGACCTCTCGCGGCGCGAGACCGTCTGCACCGGCGTCCGTTTCACGATCGGACTGGCGACCAACGGCGTCTCGATGGGTGACGATGGCGAGTACGAATGCCTCTTTGCCAGCGATCAGGAAGGGGCGACTTGGCTTCCCAACGGAAACCCGTTTGACGAACTGCTGCGGATTCAGCCCGGCAGGCACTACGGTTTTCCACCTCGTCACCCGAAGCATCTGCCCGACGTGTTCGACGAGCCGAGCCTGTTCGACTACGGCCCGCAGCATCAATCAACATGCGGCATCGCATTCAATCGGATGCGGCCATTTGATCTGCTGGATTCGGCCGACGATCAAGTCGCGCACGTTGACCTGTTTGGCCCGGAGGAGTGGGGAGGAGACCTCTTCGTCACCGGCCAGTCGCGTGGCAAGCTCTATCGCACACAGTTGAAGCACAGCAATGGCGAGTACGTCGCGCGGAATCATCTGATCGCCTGCCTGAACATGCTGACGGTCGATTGCTGTCTGTCACCAAAGGGTGATCTGGTGGTGGCGTGTCACAGCGGCGGACCCGATTGGGGGACCGGGCCGACCGGCAAGGGGAAGGTGTTCGTCATCAAGTACACCGACAAGAAGATTCCGCAACCGATCGCGACATGGGTGGCGGGACCGCAAGAGGTACGAGTCGCTTTCAATCGGCCGCTCGATCCGACTCACCTGAAGAACCTGACCTCCCAGACGAAGATCACCTACGGCGAGTTCGTCGCCGCCGGAGACCGGTTTGAAACGCTGCGGCCCGGCTACGCGGTCGTCCAGCGCCAGATGGCCTCGCCGCGCTACAACCTGCCGGTGCATGGAGTGAGCGTCACACCGGATCGAAGAACACTCGTCATCGCCACCGCGCCGCATCGCGCCGCAGTCTCGTACGCCCTCACTCTGCCGGGGCTGGGACGTAGCACAGGCAGCCTGCCTGTGAGTGATCCGTCAGCGACCGAGAAGAAGGAGCAGCCCCAGGCTGGCAGCCTGGGCTACGCTCTGTCCCAGCATCCGCAAATCGACCTCGCCTACTCGTTGAACGGCGTCCTCGCGACATGGGAACCCGAAGACAAGACGCAGCGCGGTTGGAGCGGCGTGCTGCCGCACCTCGATCTCAACCTCTGCAACGAGTTTTCAACGGGCGACGCCGACGATGACCGTTTCTGGGAGTGTCTCAAACAAAAGGGAACGCTCACGCTGGAGACGCAGCTCGATCTGCGAAACCTCATCCATCCGGCAGTGCAACCGGGAAGCAAGCTCGATCACGAATGGCCGAGCGAAGAGGTTTACCTTCTCGTCGAACCGGCGGAAGGGTCCGGCCAGCGAGTCCAGATGTTCGTCGATGGCGTTCTCAAGGGAGGCGACAAAGTCACCATCGAGAAGGATGACCAGGGCAACAACGTCGCGTCGGTCGAACGGACACCGATCACTCTCAATCCCGAAAAGCAGCCAACGGCCCGCATCAAGATCGTCGTCGGCACCGAAGATGGCTTCCCCATCGGCAGCGTGACATGTTTCACCGATGCCACCGAGTTCGGCGCGTTGCCGATCTCACGCTTCTTCGTCCCGTGGGCCGATACGAAATCGACGCGAGCAGACGACTCCACCACGAAGCCCGACATCCCCGAGCTGGCGGGGGGAAGCTGGGGTCTCGGGCGGCGGGTCTTCTTCAGCGACGAGGCGGGTTGTGCGAAGTGTCACGTTGCGCATGGAGCAGGCGGCGCGAATGGGCCGGATCTGTCGAACCTCATCCATCGCGACTATGCCTCCGTGCTGCGCGATGTGACTCTGCCGAGCTTTGCCATCAACCCGGATTACCTCGCGTCGATCGTGACGCTGAAGGACGGGCGAGTGCGGACGGGGATCGTGCGGACGGCGAGCGAAGTTGATGGTCGAGGGTTGAGGGTTGAGGGTCAGAAAGGCCAACCAGCTTCCGCTGCCCCTCAACCCTCAACCCTCGACCTTCAACCACTCTTCATCGGCGACAAGGACGGGAAGATTCATCGCGTGATGAAGAACGACATCGACGAGATGCGTCACTCGCCACTGTCGATCATGCCCGAGGGGATGCCGCAGAAACTCGGCCCCGAACGGATGCGAGATCTGCTCACGTTCCTGCTGACCGAACCGCCGCACATGCGGAACGATGCCAAGCTGCCCGCGCCCAAGCCGCGATCGCGAACTGAGGTCGAAAAAGTGCTGGCTTTTGTCCCCTCGCCCCCGTCTTCGGGGGAGAGGGGCGAGGGGACAGGAAAGTCCCTTCGCATCCTGCTCGTCGCCGGTGCGAAGGACCACGGGCCGGGGGAGCACGACTATCCGGCGTGGTTGCGCGTTTGGAGCGAACTGTTGCGCGGAGCCGACGGCGTGACGGTCGAGACCGCGATGGAATGGCCCACCGCCGAGCAGATCACTACCGCCGACACGATTGCGTTCTTTCAAAAGGGAGCGTGGAACGCCGAGCGGGCGCAGGCGATTGATGCGCACCTCGCCAAGGGAGGCGGACTCGTCTACATCCACTGGGCCGTCGAGGCGGGAGCCGAAGCACCGGCGTTTGCGCAACGGATCGGACTGGCCTCGAATGCGCCGAAGCTCAAGTACCGACACGGCCCGCTCGACCTGTCGTTTGAATCGCTGGGGCTGGAGACCGGCAGTCAACATCCGATCGGACACAACTTCGATGCGGTCCACTTCCACGACGAAAGCTACTGGCTGATGCAGGGCGATCCATCCAAGGTGAAGCTCATCGCCACCGGCATCGAGGACGGCGAATCGCGTCCACTCTTTTGGACCTTCGAGCCGGCCGTGGCCAACGCGAAGGAACAGGGGCGAGTCTTCGTCTCGATCCTCGGCCATTACTCGTGGACGTTCGACGATCCGCTGTTCCGCATTCTTTTGTTGCGTGGCATCGCCTGGTCGGCGAAGGAGCCGGTGGATCGGTTCAACGAGTTGGCGACCATCGGCGTCAAGTTGGCGGAGTAATCCGCTTCGGGTGGGTCACGTCACTTGCTGGACATCGCTCGTCGAACAGCCTTCAATCACATCACCTGTCAAATCCCCTTCGAGGTTCGCACCATGAGATTCCCCGTGTTGGTGTCGCTGATCATTTCGTGGCCGCTGCTCGCCTCAGCCGCCGAGTGGCAGCCGAAGCAGGCTCCGCTGATGACGAAGTGGGCAAAGGACGTTTCGCCGACGAACGTGTTGCCCGAGTATCCGCGACCGCAGATGGTGCGTGAGCATTGGCAGAACTTGAACGGGTTGTGGGAGTACGCGATCCAGCCGAAGGATGCGGGGAAGCCCGAGAAGTGGGATGGAGAGATTCTCGTTCCGTTCCCGGTTGAGTCTGCGTTGTCCGGCGTGATGAAACTGGTTGGTCCCGAGAACCGACTTTGGTATCGACGGACCTTTACTTTGCCAAAGCAGGACGGCAAGACGAGTCCCGCCTGGGCGGACAAGTACATCCTGCTCCACTTCGGCGCGGTCGATTGGGAGACCACGGTCTGGCTCAACGGGAAAGAGGTGGGGACTCACAAGGGCGGTTACGACCCGTTCTCGCTCGACATCACTGCGGCCTTGAAGGGAGACGGTCCTCAAGAATTGGTCGTCTCCGTCTGGGATCCGAGTGACGCGGGCTATCAACCGCGCGGCAAGCAGGTCCGCAAGCCCGAGGGCATCTGGTACACACCGACGACCGGTATCTGGCAGACCGTGTGGCTGGAGCCGGTGCCGAAGACGTACCTCCGTGGAGTGACGATCACACCAGACTTCGACAATCGACAGTTCGCCATCAAGGTGGACGTCGTCAATCCTCAGCCCGGCTGGAAGATTGGTGTCCTCTTCAATTCACAACCCAAGTCCGGAGGTGTGGTTCACAGAAGTTGGCATACCGATTTGAGTCAGCCGATCATGGTCGGCCTGGGAAGGGAACTCGAAAGTCGGATTCCCGGGCACCTGTGGACTCCCGACAACCCGCATCTGATCGACATCCACGTGGCACTCGTTCCGGACCCGAAAGCGGACTTGCTGGGATTCGGTCAGGAGTGGATGCCAAGTCTCACCGGCCCCGGCGCTCCCGAGAAAAAGACGCTGGTCGCGATGGCCGATTGGGTCAAAACATATTCGGCTCTCCGCAAGATATCATTGGGCAAGGACGAGAAGGGCGTCACGCGATTGATGCTCAACAACAAGCCGGTGTTTCAGCACGGGCCGCTCGATCAGGGGTTCTGGCCGGATGGACTCTACACGGCTCCGACCGACGAGGCTCTGAAGTTTGACATCGAGATCACCAAGCAGTACGGCTTCAACATGATCCGCAAGCATGTGAAGGTCGAACCCGCGCGGTGGTACTACCACTGCGACAAGCTCGGGATGCTCGTCTGGCAGGACATGCCGAGCGGCGACACGAACGCGCCGTGGGATCCCGTCGGCGGGCACGACAACACCGAGTTGACTCGCACTCAAGAATCGTCCGACAACTTCAACCGCGAGTGGAAGGCGATCATCGACTCGCTGCGGTGTTTCCCGTGCATCGTGATGTGGGTTCCGTTCAATGAGGGCTGGGGTCAGGCCAACACGGTCGCCGTCACCAAATGGACGAAGGAGTACGACCCGACGCGGCTGGTGAACTGTGCCTCGGGCGGGAACGACTTCCCGGTGGGAGACGTGATCGACGTGCATCGTTATCCCGGCCCGTTCGCGCCCAAGCCAACGGCCGATCGCGCGGCGGTGCTCGGTGAGTACGGCGGTCTCGGCCTGCCGCTGAAGGGTCACACGTGGCAGGGCGAAAAGAACTGGGGCTATCGCAGCTTCACCGATCAGGCTTCGCTGACGAACGCCTATCTCGATCTGCTCGACAAGCTCCACCCGATGATCGGCTCGCCGGGACTGTCGGCCGCGATCTACACGCAGACGACGGATGTCGAGATCGAAGTGAATGGTTTGCTCACGTATGACCGCGCGGTTCAGAAGCTGCCGGTCGAGATCTTGGCCAGGGCGCACAAGGCTCTGCACCTGCCGCCGCCGGTTGTGACGACAATCGTTCTTTCGTCGAGGGAAGCGGCCCAAACGTGGCAATACACGACCGACAAGCCCACCGACGGCTGGGAGAAGCCGATGTTCGATGCCTCGTCATGGAAGACCGGCCCGGGCGGCTTCGGCGAGAAATCGACACCCGGCTCGGTCGTGCGCACCGAATGGAAGTCGAATGACATCTGGCTGCGACGTACCTTCGATCTGAAGGCCGCGCCCACGGGAGACGTTCGCCTGCTGATCCATCACGATGAAGACACCGAGGTCTCCGTGAACGGGCAGTTGGTGCAGAGCGTCACCGGCTTCTCGACGGAATACGGCACGATGCGTCTCATCCCCGACGCGGTCAAACATTTCAAAGCGGGAGCCAACACGCTCGCAGTCCACTGCAAGCAAACCGGCGGCGGTCAGTACATCGACGTGGGCTTCGTCGAGTGGGTTGAGGCCAAGTGATCGCCCCCGTCTTCTGACTTCTGCTCTGTTGATCGTTTCATCTGGTATCGGGAGAACTTGCGATGTTCCGCTCGTGGTCATTTCTGGTGGTGTCAACCGTGTTGCTGGGCGTGCTGAGCGGCTGGTATGCCGTTGCGAGTGCTGCGGAGCCGGTCCAGTTGGTGGTGACTCAGCCGCTGCCGCACCTCGTCGTGCAGCGCGAGGGCTTTGAACCGAAGCGGTCAGCGACGAACAATCCTGGCGGGCCGGAGTTGGGTTACGCGGACATCGCCGTCCGCGCGGTCAAGCCAGCGGGAGTGAGCGGTGAGTGGCAGTTCCGTTTGGTGTTGGCCGAGCGCGGGTATGGTCGCGGCTATGAGTGGCACGGCCTGCAACTGGAAGAGGACGACACGGAACTACGCGGGTTGGCTGAAGTCCCCGCCGGTGGACCGTATCGACTGGAGATTCGTTGCGTCGAGGACAAGGCCACGACCGCGATCGGGGCTGTCGAGGCGATTGGTGTGGGTGAAGTCTTCGTCGTGGCGGGACAGTCTTATGCGGGGGGCTACAACGACGAGTTACTCAAAGTGACCGACCCCGCACTCGCCGTCTCGACCTACGACTGGCAGGCGAAGACGTGGCGCGTCGCTCACGATCCGCCGCCTCACAACGGTGACGGTGGTTCAATCTGGCCCGCTCTGGGTGACCTGCTCGCACCGACCCTGCGCGTCCCGGTCGCATTCGTGAATGTCTCGGTCGGAGCGACCTCGACCGCGCAGTGGCAACCCGATGGCGAACTGCACCAGCGATTGCTGAAGGCCGGGCGTGAGGTCGAATCGTTTCGCGCGGTCCTCTGGCAACAGGGTGAGTCGGACGTGATCGCCAAGACGCCCGTGGCCACCTACGTGAAGAACATGGTCGAGATTCGCGAAGCGGCCAGCGACGCTTGGGGATTCGAGCCACCGTGGCTGCTCGCCAAATCGACGCTGCACCCGACGGTCTACAATGACCCCGTCGGCGAAGAGCGCATCCGCACGGCGATCGATCAATTGTGGAGCCGCTCCGGTTTTCGACCCGGCCCCGACACCGATGTTCTCGGTGGCGACAATCGCGGCGATGCGAAGTCGCGCTGCCACTTCAGCGCCCTCGGTCAGCGCCGCGCCGCCTTGCTGTGGTTCGCCGTCCTGTGGAATGAAGTCCATCGCACAACGGCTGACGGCGACCGCTGAAGACGCTCACTCTCGTTCCACTGAACTCGTCCATCAACAAGATCGCGAGTGGAAGAAACTCGTTTCAACGCTCCGTCACGTCGGCGAGGTTCGCGCGGCCAATTCGAGGCCACTCGAAGGTCGCGTGCAACAGGACTCCTACGATGGTCCTGCGGTGAAGAAGTCTGTGTCTGGAGGCTGCGAACGGAACGGTCACTGTTCCAGCAGCCCCAGTTCCCATTCTCGCCAACGAGACTTTGCCGCGAGCCAGAGCCAGATGGCGGTGACGTACAGCAGGCCCGTCAGGAATGCGACCAGCGGTCTGTTGGCTCCCAACTCCAGCAGGTTCAGGTCCGTCATCACTGACACCAGGCCCACGCTCGCCGAGACGACAGCGATCGCCATCACCAGCCACCAGTGTGAGCGGAGGGTCATCGCGAACATCCCGGCCGAGACGATCAGTGCTGAGACTCCCACGAACGCGATGAACGCCAAGATCGCCTCGAAGACTGACTCGCCGAAGCCCCATCCGCTCAGTTGCAGCGCGAGCATTCCGCAGAACATCAACAGGGTGATGGGAGCGAATTCGCGGAAGACGCCGCGAAACCAAGTTGCGGTCCAATCCGCTCGCGTTGCCGGGTGAAGTCGTTCCAGCGGCAACATCGGATGGCGCTGTGCCAACTGGATCATCGGCAGGAGGAGTCCCATCACAATTATTTGAAACGCGAGTGGCCAAGCGAACTTGTCCGCTCCCTCGAACGAAAACCCTTCGAGGAAGTAGGCCAGCAGGCCGAGCGGCAGCAACATCGTCGTCAGGATTATCATCAAGAGAACGACCCAATCGAGCCACGTCATCGGGACGGCCAGTCGCCACAGTTCTTGTTGCGTGAACTTTTTTCCGGCGGCCACATCGCGAACCATTTGATCGAGCCGCCGATCCTGCCGACGCATGTGCAGCGGAGTCCTCTCGCGGCCCGTCGTCCTCACTGCCGCAGCGTTCTTGTTCCACTCCGTCCACCCTTTTTGATCGAACGTTCCCAGCGGGACATTGGCACACCCGGCCTCTTCGAGATCGCGCGACAGGCCGATCAACCACGTCCCCCAATCGAAGGCTCCCCACACCGCAGCGAGCAGCAGACACACGGTGACCCACGGAAGTTGGCCGCGCAGAAACCAGTCTAACTCCGCTCCGCCGAGCGAGACCAACGCGGGATTGACCATGACCATGACGACCAGGAACTGAGCCTGAAGTCCGATGTTATTCATGAGCATCGCGCTAGCGCGGCCGAGGATGAGTCGGAATAACTTCAGGACTGCGGCCAGCAGCGGTACTGCCGCCCCGCACATTCCGAGTGCCGCGTGCCACGAGCAATCCGCCAACAGATGCAAGAGAAACGACGTGACCGCCATCGCTGCGATCACTCCCGCCGCGAATGTCAGATGCGAACCTGCGAACTCGGGTTTGAATCGGTTCGCGGTTGAGGCGAACTGTTTGAACAACTGGTGGTGCAGGAGCAACACGACGACCAGGCCGCTCACCAACAGGACGGCCATGCGGCGTCCGCGCGTCGGATCGTATCTCCACGGGCGGACGCTCAGATGCGGCAGACGGCGCTGTTGGATGATCGCCAGTTCGGACTCACCCGGAGCTGCCTCGTGCAGGAAGAGTTGCTTCAGTTGGGGAAACTGTTTCAGCGACGCGATCACGTCGTCGGAGAGACGGTTCCCCTCGACCGGGTTCAGCCGCGTGACGAGGCAGCGTAACTGAGGCAACTGCTGCCACTCTTTGAGCCGCGCGGCCGGTGTCCCGCGCGGCTCGTCACTGAAGTGGAGTGACATCCGGTTCGGCTCGTCGCTGAAGTGGAGTGTCTTCAGGGTCCGAGGCCACGCGACCATCGGGGCGTTGCGCAGCGTCTTGGCTTTCTTGTCCGCACGCTGTTGGACGGCAATCGGATTCTCACCCGGCAGTGGCGGAAAATCGTAAGAACTCTGGCTCACTTCGAGGCGTAAGAACTCCAACCTCGGCTCGCGCGCCAAGCTCTCCATCGCGGTCGTTGTCAGATCGCCCGCATGATCCAAGACCAGAGCTTTGAGGTCATACAGCTCGCACAGCCGCACGATGCTGGCGTCCTGCACCTGGTCCGAGACGACCAGCGATTCCAGCAACGGCATCGCGCCGGGCATCCATAACGGCTGGCAACTCGCCCAACCATGACTGAGCGTCAGTGATCGCAGTTTGTCCCACTGCGGTTCTTTCCCTTGGACGACCCCGCCATCGCCCAGATAGACGTGCGCTGCCGGCGCGGGTTTAGGAGACGAAGGGAGGTCCGAGGAAAAGATGACGGTCGGCGTCTCTCTCTCGATGAACGACTCGTAACGATTCACCTCCCGACCGTCGGAGCCGACCTCGGTGATCTTCTTATGACCGACCTTCGGCAGGTTGTGAGTCCTCGGCTTCCAAGATGCACTCGCCCCCCAAACGCCCAACCCGCACAGCCCCAAGACCAGCGGCCACGACCACCAGCGAAGCTGCGTCCAATAAGCCAACCCCACGGCACGCAAGCGGCCGGGACGAGGAATGGTCTGGAGTTTCACGATCTCTTTCTCCTTGGCCTGCGGCACTTCAGGTCGAACTTTGTCATCCCATTTGGACTGCGGGGATTCATCACCGCTTTCCTTTCTCGTGGTCGTGATTTCGTGAAGCGCCGGACCATTCCTTGGATAGATCCTTGGATAGATCGGGGTCAGGCACTTCGGAATTTCGGAATTGGCCGAGATATGCCGTGATGATGGCCAGCGACCTGTCCGGCCAATTCCGAAATTCCGAAGTGCCTGACCCCTGACTGTCCATCCGTGCGAAGGCGGTACTGAGGTCACTCCGTCCAAGGAACCGCTTCGCGTCCGCCACGTTTCGCCGTTCATCCTGCCACGAGACCGACTTCCCACTTCCTCCAGCGCCACCACGCGAGCCTCACGGTGAGGAACGCTACGGCATACAGCGCACCGAGTACGGGGATCACGTAGCTCGGCGAGTCCCATTGAAAGCCCGCGTGTTGCACGGCGATCGGTGAGGCGATGACGGCCACGACGAGGAACCAGCCGACGATGGCCAGCAGGCCGACTTGCCACAGCGCTCGCAACGAAATGGCGAACATCCCCGCCGCAAAGATGAACCCGGTCATCCCGATGATCACGGCTGTGGCCAGAGCCGCATGTCCCACCGACCAGTTCGGCAACAAACCCGCCCACAACATCAACACTCCCAATCCGATCAAGACGATC